>JADHQW010000025.1 GCA_016777705.1 Alphaproteobacteria bacterium
GCTTGGAAGTTGACCTGGCTTAAAAGCTTCCAATATTGAGTTTTTATTATTTGAATTTACTTTAACTCCAGTTTTAGAATTAACTAATATAAGTTTAATGCCTGGTGGCCTTCTAAAAGGAATATCTGGTTTATTTTTTAGAGTTTTTTTCATAAAATTTTTGAAAATTGGCGCTGCTACTGAACTTCCCGTTTCTTTAAACCCAAGTGGCCTAGGTTTGTCAAAACCAACAAATACTCCAACAACTAAATCACTAGAAAATCCTATGAACCAGGCATCGGTATTTGCATTAGTTGTTCCTGTTTTTCCTGCTAAATTTCTTTTTAAAGATTTTATAACAACACCTGTGCCTCTTTCAACAGCTCCTTTTAGCATAGATGTCATTTGATATGCGGAACCAGCAGAGATAATTTTTTTTCTTGAATCCAATGAAGCTATTCTTGGAATTTGATTAGAACTTGATCCAGTATCGCAGTTTTTACATATTCGCTTGTCATGTTTTACAATAGTTTTTCCTCGTCTATCTTGAACACGATCAATTAATGTAGGAGTTATTTTTTTTCCACCATTTACTATCATTCCATATGCATTAGTTAATTTTAGTAAAGTTGTTTCTCCAGCTCCTAAAGACATAGAAAGATATGGAGGTAAATTCTGATTAATTCCAAATAACTTTGCAAATCTTTGAATAATATGTGGTTTAGTATAGTTTGCTAATAAAATTTCTACAGTATTTTTTTCTATACCAAAATGCTTAGCTATTGTTATATATGAAGCCCCATTATCTAATAACTGATAAAGTTCATTTTCATTAATTTTATTTTTTAAAGAAAAATTTTGGATCAGTGATAATTTTTCCTCTTCAATCAGCTTTATTGCTAACCTTGCTGTCATTAAATTTCTAGATTTTTCTATACCTAATCTCAGAGGACTAGGTCCATAGAATTTTTTCGTATAATTTGCTGGCTTCCACTTTGGGCACCCTTCACATTGTTCATAAGCTAAAGCTGCATCTTGTATAAGATCCGTTGGTTTATAATTTTTTTCTAAACCTGCTAAATAAATAAAGGGTTTAAAAGCTGATCCAGGCTGACGTTTTGCTTGAGTTGCTCTGTTAAATTCACTTTGATTGAAGTTATAACCACCACTCATTGCCAATACTCTTCCAGTATTTGGATCTATAACAACTATTGCTCCATTAACTTCTGGTATTTGAGAAAGTAAATAGTTTTTCTCTTTTTTATTAGATTGCTTCTTAACAACAATTACGTCTCCAACATTTAAGAAATCCTTAAAATTTTTATACCTTGATCCCAAATAAATTTTTAATTTATCGTCTTTATCTTTTTTTATTGTTTGTGGTTTTACCCAAGAAAGATTTTTAAATTCAACAACCCCGATGTCTCCATCAGGTAGACGTATCTCAATAAAATTTTTATATATTTTATTTACAATAACTGCTTTTCTTTTTAGAGGTAATTTTTTCTGTACGTCATTTAAAATAATTAATATCTCATTTAAACTTAATTTAGATAAATCTAAATTTTTTATTATCCCCCTCCAACCTTGTCTTTTATCTAAACTTTCTAGTCCATTCACTAGAGCCTCATCTGCATTAACTTGCATAAAAGGATTTAACGTAGTTCTAACAGAGTAACCATTTGTATATAATTTAGATCCAATCTTTTTATTTTTACTTAAAGTTTTTCTCACTTCTTCAGTAAAGTATGGGGCGTAACCAGCATCTATACCACTGGATTTAAGTATTTTTATGGGTTTACTTCTTTCTTTTTCCTCTATATCTTTTTTAATATAGCCATTTTTATGCATTTGATTTAATACCCAATTACGTCTAACTGTAGCCTGCTCAATTTTGTACAATGGGTTATAATTATTTGGAGCCTTAGGTAATGCTGCTAAAAAAGCCATCTCAGCTAGACTGAGATTATCTAAACTTTTATCAAAATAATTCAAAGCAGCTGCAGCAATACCATATGATTTAAAACCCAAATAAATTTCATTTAAATACAACTCCAAAATTTGATTTTTTGAAAAAGCCCTTTCAATACGTATAGCTAAAATTGCTTCTTTAATTTTTCTTTCATATGAAACCTCTGAGGTTAGTAAAAAATTCTTGGCAACCTGTTGAGTAATTGTAGAAGCTCCTATTAATCTTTTTCCAGAACCTATGTTACTAATATTGGTAATTACAGCTCTCAAGGTTGCTTTCATATCTAGACCAAAATGATTATAAAAACCTTTATCTTCAGCAGATAAAAATGCATTAATTAGTTTTTTAGGAATAACATTTATTGGAACAAAAACTCTATTTTCTATTGCATACTCAGCAAGCAAGGCACCATTTCCAGCATGAACTCTAGTTACTACCTTTGGGTTGTATTTTGACAACTCTTTATAATCTGGAAGGGTTTTACCAAAATACCACAATCCGTAAAAAAAAATTATTATTCCTGATAATAAAAATAAAAAAAG
Source organism: Alphaproteobacteria bacterium (assembly GCA_016777705.1). Taxonomy (GTDB): domain Bacteria; phylum Pseudomonadota; class Alphaproteobacteria; order Puniceispirillales; family Marisalimonadaceae; genus Marisalimonas. The sequence continues at coordinate 2,494 of JADHQW010000025.1, forward strand.
TGTTGTTATTAAGTATGCAAAAAATTTCATTTTTTCTTTTTATGTGTAAATTTAGACATTTTTAGGACCGTTCTATCTGCTTTTATCGGTTAGATAATTTTCTATGGCATTCGCTAACCCTTGGCTTAAATTTTTCATATATTTACTATTTAACATTTTTTTCTCTTCTTGTTTATTTGATAAGAAGCCTATTTCAATTAAGACTGAAGGTATATCATAGGATTTTAAGACTGCAAAACCTGCAAATCTATGTCCTCTATTTAAAGCTAATTTAGTCTTTTTTAAATTAGAAATAATATTTTTGGCTAGAATAGAACTGTCATTCATTGCTTCTCTTTGAAACATTTTTATTAAAGATCCATATATTAGTGGATCTTTAATGCTTTCCTCAAGGCCTAATATTTTGTCGACTTCATTTTCTTTTTTGGCCAATCTCTGTGCCTCCTTATCCGAAGCAACACCTGAAAGACTGAAAACGGAAATACCACTAGCTTTTTTATTTTCACTTGAGTCCGCGTGAATGGAAATAAAGACATCAGCTTTATTTTTTTTTGCTAATTCAATTCTTTTTCTAAGTGGAATAAAATAATCACCTGTCCTGGATAAAAGAGCATTAATTTGTCTGTTCTTATTTAAAACTTTAGCGATTAAGAGGGAGGCTTTTAAAGTTAAATCTTTTTCTAAAGTACCTAACGCGCCAATTGCTCCAGGATCTTTGCCTCCATGTCCGGGATCAATAAAAACAATTATTTTTTTTTCTATTATCGATGCTCTGTAATTTTTTGGTCTTTTTAAAGGTAATGAGTTAAAACTTCTTTGATTTAAGCTTATTTGTTTTTTAGATTCTGATAGACTAATTTTATCGGTAAGTGTCAGAAAATTTCCTTTATTTTTATATAAAACATGCTTAGCTATACTAAAGCTCGTCTTAGAAGTGTTACTAATGCTCATTTCTAGGTTTAGCAACTCGTTATTATTTTCAACTTTATTAAAAAAAAAGTCTGAAATAATAGCTGGTTGAGATAATTCTAAAACAAGCCTGGAGCCAAGCTTTGATTTAGAACTAAGCCTTACATCCGTCAATAAGCTCTGTTTATTTTCTTTGAATTTTGAAATATTCTTAAATCTTATAGGTTTCTCAAAATCAATAATTATTCGATATGGCTCATCTAATAGATTAAGCTTTATATTATTGTTGAGATCTAAATTCATACAAACTAAATTGTTAAATTTTATTCCACAATGTGTTTTTAACTGATCAGATTTAACTCCATGAGAGAGAATAAAAGTTAGTAAGATTAATATTATTTGCATTGTTTTAGGTTTGATTTCAATTAAGTTATTCATACGAGTTTTTGTTTAATGCTATATAATTATTTATTATATCAAAAAATAAAGTTTGTCTTGGCTCAATCAACAATATATAACTTGAAATAGAATTTATGTGATTAAATTGAATAAGTAAATTTGTTAAAATATATGAATGTTAATTTCAATTTAATCATTTGAAACCTAGCAAATGCGGGTGAAATACAGAATGAGATTTAATTTTTAGTGTTACAAATTATTTGTAGGGAATTAATGGTTGTTGATTTTTAATTTTAAATTGAGCTTTTATAAAAGATGACATTAATATTTGATTTTTTTAAATAACTAATTAATTAACCTAAGAAACAAACATCTTTAACTCTTCAAGTTCTCATTCAAGTTAATTTAGTGTAATCAAAATAACATTTGATTGCCTTTTTGAGTTTGGAGACAAATTATGACTAAACGTTTATTAATTGATGCAAGGCAAACAGAAGAAACCAGGGTAATCACAAGCACTAATGATAAAATTGACGATTTTGAATACGAAGTTCATTCTAGAAGACAATTAAAGGGTAATATCTACCTTGCAAGAGTTACTAGAGTTGAACCCAGCCTTCAAGCGGCATTTATAGAATATGGTGGAAACAGACAAGGTTTTTTAGCATTTAGTGAGATTCATCCAGATTATTACAGAATTCCAATAGAAGACAGACAAAAATTAATTGCCGATGTATCAGCAAAAACAGACGAAGAACTTGATATTAATCAAAATATAAATGAAGAAATTGAAGAAGATTTTAGTGAAGAAGAATTGAGGAAGGTTAAACGTAATCTTTATAGAAATTATAAAATTCAAGAAGTTATTGCTAGACGTCAAATATTATTGGTTCAAGTTGTTAAAGAAGAAAGAGGAACCAAAGGAGCTGCATTAACAACTTATATATCAATTGCCGGAAGATATTGCGTACTTATGCCTAATACTCCTAGAGGAGGAGGAGTTAGTAGAAAAATTGTAAATATTGTAGATAGAAAAAGATTAAAAAAAATAGTTGATAATCTTGATCTAGCAACAGGAATGGCACTAATAATTAGAACTGCTGGAAGTAAAAGGACAAAAATTGAAATAAAACGAGACTACTCTAATTCCATGAGCACATGGGAAAACGTAAAAAAGCTTACTTTAGAGTCAAATGCACCAACTCTGATTCATGAAGAAGGTTCACTTGTCAAAAGAGCTATACGTGACTTATATCATAATGATATAGATGAGGTTTTAGTTGAGGGTAATGAGGCCTATAAAGTTTGTAAGAACTACATGAAAGCATTAATGCCTAGTCATGCAAAGAAAGTTCAAGAATATAATGATGTAAAAAAACCTCTATTTCAAAACTATAACCTAGACTCACAGTTATTTGATATATTTAGCCCTAAAGTAACCCTTAATTCTGGAGGTTACCTTATTATCGATCAAACAGAGGCATTAGTTGCGATTGATGTTAACTCTGGCAAGGCTACTAGAGAAAGGTCTATAGAAGATACAGCACTTAAAACAAACTTGGAAGCAGCTGAAGAGTTTGCTAGACAAGCAAGACTCAGAGATCTCTCAGGTCTCGTCGTTATTGATTTCATTGACATGGAAGAGGTTAAAAATAGAAATAACGTAGAAAAAAAATTAAAAGAAGCAATGAGAAAAGATAGAGCCCGTATACAAATAGGCCAAATTAGTGGTTTTGGGCTTCTAGAATTGTCTAGACAACGGCTTAGGCCTTCAGTTGTCGAAAACTCATCCGAATTATGCTCGCATTGTGGTGGATCAGGTCGCATTCAATCTATTGAGGTTAGTGCTGTACAAATACTTAGATCTATCGAAGAGGAAGGTGCCGACGATAATAATATAGGCGTAAATGTATACGCTCACTCTAGTGTTATACTTCATATTTTAAATAAAAAACGTGATCAACTTAGTGAAATTCAATCTCGATACAATATTTTGATTGAATTTATTAATGACAATAGCATTATCCCACCATTGAAAAAATTAGAAACAGTCAAAAAAATCAATACACAAAATAAGATACAGACAGAAAAAAAAGAAAATCAAGAAGGATCTGCTATTAATGACCAAGAAAATAACAATAGAAGAAAAAGAGGGAAGAAAATAGGAAGAAAAAATAAAAAAGTAATTCCCAATGAAGATCTTTCCAATGAAGAAGAAACAAAGAATAATAATCCAATTAATAAAAACGAAACCAAAGCAACTGAGAAGACAGATCAAAACGAAATAAATAAAAATATTAAAAAAAGAAAAAATACACGAGAAAACAATAAAAAATCAAATGAGAGCAAATCTAAGAAAAATAAATCTGTTAAAATTAAATCAGAAAACGATAATACATTAGATGTTGAAAAGAATAATATAAACGAAACGGCTACAACTGAAACAAAAAATCCTAGGATAGTTCAAACTTCTTCTCCCATTGAGGTTACAGAAATAGACAATGATTCAAAGCCTCAAAAACCTAAAAGAAAAGGGTGGTGGTCAAAATAAAAAAATTACTGTTCATATTTTTATTTTTTTTTTCATGTAATTCAATAGCTTCCGAAAAAATTAAAATTATTAGAGATGCAGAGATCGAGTTTTTTCTTCAAGAAATTATAGTATCAATTTCACAAAACCTTAAAGAAGAAGGTAAGAAATTTTATCCCAGGCTAATTTTGAATAATGAGTACAATGCATTTGTTACAGGTTCAAACAAGATTTATGTAAGCTCAGGATTAATTAACAAAGCTGAATCAATCAGTGAAATTCAAGGGGTTATAGCTCACGAAATTGGTCATTTAATTTTAAATCATCATACTAGTAGACTTATTAATAAGGATAAAAGTTCTAAATATTCAACTATAGCTGCAATAGCCGGAATTGGTCTATCAATAGGCGGCAAATTGAATAGCAACGCTGCGACTGGTTTAATCATTGGTGGTCAAGATCTAACAACAAAATCCTACCTTCAATTTACGAGAATTCAAGAACAAGCAGCTGATAAGTTTGCACTAGACATCATGAAGAAAGCTAAAATTTCTTTAAATGGTTTAAAAAGTTTATTATCCAGGTTAAGTGAAGAGGAAATGTTAAACCAATCTCTACGAAGTGATTTTTATAGATCTCATCCCGTTTCTAAATTAAGATTAAGGCAACTGAATAAATATATTAATTTACCTTCAAGCTCAAAATCAGTAAAAACAAAAATTTTTATTAATGATAATAATATCTCTTTAGAGTATGTAAGTAACAAAATAAAAGCTTATAATCAAAATTCCTCTGAAATTTTAAATAATGAAAGAATTAACAATGAAGTTTTATATTTATATAATAATGTTGTAGGAAATTTAAGAATAGGTAAGTACGATTTAGCAATTAATAATTTAAATGAATTAATAGTAAAATTTAAGAATTACCCTTTTATATTTGAACTTTATGGAGACATTTATTTTGCAAAAGGTGATTTTAAAAAGGCAATAGAAAACTACAAAAGAGCGATAAAAATCCTAAACAGTAATTCAGTTGGCTCTACTGATCTAATTAATTTTTCTTTGGTTAAGTCATTGCTCCAAACTAACGAAGTAAATAATTATAAACAATCAATCTATATTTTAGAACAGCTAGTAAAAACTAATCCACGATGGAGTTACTTATGGAGACTTTTAGCAAAGGCATCAGGTAGAATAAACCAAAAAGGAATTTCTTATATTGCCTTAGCGGAAGAAGCATTAATTAAAAAAAACTTTTTGAAAGCAAAAAAATATGTAAGTTTGGCTTTTAAGTTCCCAGAATTATCTGAGGAATATAGATTAAGGGGACAAGAAATTTTAATTAGGACAAAAGAAAAAAAATGAAAAATAAAAACTTAAATATAATAACTTTATTATCAGCTTTAATGCTTTTATTACCCTCTTTATGTAAATCTCATGAAATTAAAGAAGATACTATAAAAAAAATAATACAACAATTTATAGTAAACAATCCTGACTTAATTCAATCTTCTCTTGATAATCATAAAATTAATCTAGAAAAACAAAAAATTCAAAAAGCTATTAATGCACTAAAAATAATTAAGAATCCTGGTGTTTTTCAAAAAAATGCTAACATAACGATATATGAGTTCTTTGATTATAACTGTGGATATTGTAAATCAGTTCTAAAAGTAGTTTTAGAAACATTAGCTGAAGATAAGAAATTAAATTTTGTTTTTGTAGAATACCCTATTTTATCTCAAGATTCTTACATAGCATCTATAGCTGCTCTTGCCTCAAAAAAACAAGGTTTATATAACGATTTTCATTCTTCACTAATGAGCTTAAAAGGTAGAATTAGTGAAAAAGAAATATATAAAATTGCAAAAAAAACAGGTTTAAACTTGGAACAACTAAAAATTGACATGAAGAATCCTGAAATAAAAAATCAACTTTTACAAAATCGTGAAATAGCTAAACTACTAAATTTAAACGGAACTCCGGCTTTTATAATTGGTGATATTATTTATCCAGGTGCCATAAACAAAAATAATTTAAAGACAATAATAAAAAACTTTCGTGAAAGTTGATTTCTTTCTATAACGAATGTCTTATTATAAACAAATTTCTTTTTTATCCATGATTTTAATTGGAGAATAAAATGATTAAAAAACTATATATTTTAAATGGACCAAATTTAAACTTATTAGGAACAAGGGAACCAGAGAAATATGGAAACACCTCTTTAGAAAATGTTAAATCTTTATGTAATGAAAAATGTATAAGTAATGAGTTAGATTTACATTTCTTTCAATCCAATTTTGAAGGTGAAATAATTGAAGAAATACATAAAGCAAATAATAATGCATGCGGCATTATAATTAATGCAGGAGCATTAACGCATACTTCAATTGGGATTCTTGATGCTTTGACCATGTTTGATGGCCCCAAAATTGAAATCCACATAACCAACGTATATGCAAGAGAGGACTTTCGTCATAAGTCATTTATCTCACCTGTTGCAACTGGTATAATAGCAGGTTTAGGTGTGAACTCCTATGTACTTGCAATTGAAGCTATTAAAGAGTTAATAAATGACTAAGCTTAAGAAAAGATAGGATAACTAATGAATGACAAGAAAAAAAATAATCTAGACGAAGTAAATTTAGTTCAGGCTTTATCTGATATAGTTAACACGGACAAACTATCAGAATTAGAATATGAAACCGATGTGTGTAAGATTAAAATTGTAAAACACTCAAATCCAATTTTTTCAAATGTTCCATCAGTTGAAAATCAAACTATAAATACTGTTCCCGTTGAAAAAGAAAATAAAACAATTACTACCTCAGAAAAATATAATAATAAACATCCAGGTGCTATAAATTCACCAATGGTTGGAACCGCATATTCTGCATCAGAACCTGGTAAAGACCCTTTCATAAAAATTAACTCTTCAGTCATAAAAGGTGACACCTTACTTATAATTGAGGCAATGAAAGTTATGAATACCATTACTGCTCATAAATCTGGGAAAGTTGCTTTCATTGGATTCGAAGATGGTCAACCAATAGAATTTGACCAATTATTAATTGTTATTGAATAGAATTTTCTAATGTTTTCAAAAATACTAATTGCAAATAGAGGTGATGTCGCCTTAAGGGTATTAAGGGCTTGTAAAGAACTTAATATTAAAACCGTTGCTGTCCATTCAACTGCTGATAATGACGCAATGCATGTAAGATTAGCCGATGAGAGTGTTTGCATTGGCCCTCCTTCATCTGCAAAATCATATTTAAATATTCCAGCTATAATAACAGCTGCAAAATTAGTGGGTGCTGACGCCATTCACCCTGGTGTGGGTTTTCTATCAGAAAATGCAGAATTTGCAGAAATTGTTGAAGCTCACAACATTACTTTTATTGGTCCTAAGACAGAGCATATTAAATGTATGGGAGACAAGATAGAAGCAAAAATCACAGCTCAGAAATTAGGAATACCTCTGGTTCCTGGTTCCAAGGGAGATATAGTTAATTATGAATCAGCAGAAAAGGAAGCGGAACAAATTGGATATCCTGTTCTTATTAAAGCAGCTTCTGGTGGTGGTGGTAGAGGAATGAAAGTTGCTTTGACAAAAGAGGAGCTAGAATCAGCCTTTATCTCTGCAAAAAATGAGGCAAAAGCAGCTTTTGGTGATGACCGTGTTTATATAGAGAGATATCTGCAAAACCCCAGACATATTGAAGTTCAAATTATTGGAGATAAATTTGGGAACACTGTTCATCTTGGTGAAAGAGAATGCTCTATTCAAAGAAGACACCAGAAAGTTATTGAAGAAGCGCCTTCCCCTGCAATCAATGAAACAACTAGGAATAGAATTGGTACGATAGCCTCTAATGCCGCAGCTGAAATGGGTTATTTAGGCTTAGGAACTATAGAGTTTTTATATGAAAATGGTGAATTTTTCTTTATTGAAATGAATACAAGACTTCAAGTAGAACATCCCATAACCGAAGCTATAACAGGCATAGATCTTGTAAGAGAACAAATCAGAATTGCAGCTGGTCTTCCCTTATCATTTAAACAAGAGGATGTTAAAATAAATGGGCATGCTATAGAATGTCGAATTAATGCTGAAAATCCTATAACTTTCATCCCATCTCCAGGTAAGATTGAAGAGTTTCATTCTCCAAGTGGCCTTGGCGTAAGAGTTGAGGCATGCGTATACTCAGGTTATGTTGTGCCGCCATATTATGATAGCTTAATAGCTAAATTAATAGTTCATGGCGATAATAGAAACCACTGTATTTCGAGACTTAAACAAGCTTTAAAAGAAATTATTATAGAACCTATTTCTACAACCATTGAATTACATAAAGATATTTTAGACACAAAAGTTATGGAAGAAGGTTCTTATGACATTAGATGGTTAGAAAATGAATTGTTAGATTCAAAATAATACGCCCTAATACAGATTTTTTAACTTTGAATAACACACTTAACATTACCATTTCTGCAAACGAGTTATTAAAAGCTTACACGCTTGGATACTTTCCTATGGCTGAAAGCAGAAATGATAAAAATTTAGTTTTTATTGATCCTGAATGTAGAGCGTTAATACCAATAGAAAAATTTCATGTTTCAAAAAGTCTATTTCGTTTAGTTAACAAGAGACCTTTTACCATCACTATGAACCAAGCCTTTTCTTCAGTAATACATAAATGTGCTACAATTAATAGAGATGACACGTGGATCAATCTTGAGATAGAAAAGTTATTTATTACCCTCAATGAAATGAGATATGCACACTCAATTGAATGCTGGGACAATCGTAAATTAGTTGGTGGCATCTATGGATTAGCTATAGGCGGAGTTTTCTTTGCAGAATCAATGTTTAGTTCTGTTCCTAATGGAAGTAAAGTTGCCTTATTAAACCTGGTAGCAAGATTATGGAAAACTGGTTTTAAAATATTAGACGTTCAATTTTTAAATGACCATTTAATACAATTTGGAGCTTATGAAGTTGAAAAAGTTAGTTTTAAGAAAGACTTAAAGTCGGTTGTAAATATCAAAAATACATTCTATTCTTCACCCTCTAAAGATGAGGATTTTTTTGAAATACTATCAACATTTTTGCAAGCTAAAATAGATAAATCATAAACTGAATTTTCAAGTGCATTTAAAGCTGGGCTTGAAGCAAACATCCATCCTTTAAATTTAACTTCTGAGAGTCTATCAGAATTATCATTTATTCTTATATAAGCGAGTGATTCAGGTTTAAAAATTGGCTTGGAAAAAACACACCTTTCTACAAAAATATCAAGAACACCATATTTATAAGTTTGACCTACAAATACTTCAAAAGTTTCTATTCTTGCTGTAATTTTATCCAACCCTTGAATTAATAATCTATTACCTTCAACCCATGGAGAAGCAAATATATTTTTTGAAAAAGTAATTAAAATTAGAAGAAAAACTATTTTTGAAAAACACATAATATTGATAACCATAAGGTTTTACCTATTTATTTTTTATTTCCTGAGTAAATAACTTTTCCTAACATATCAGTGAAACTTACTGGATCACTTGTATCATAAATAGTGTCATTCGGTTTGATATATGTATCAGAGCCTCCAGGAATTATATCTATGAAATTCCCTCCTAAAAGTGAAGATGATGTTATTCTTGCTGAAGAATCGTCTGGAATTTTTATATTTTCATTCAATTTAACATCTACTTTTGCATTGTAATCCTCTAAATTAAGATCTAAACTTGTTATTTTTCCTACATTAATTCCTGATATTTTGACATTGTCACCATTTTTCAAACCTGCTGAGGACCCAAAGATCAAGGATATATTATAGCCAACCTTTTGATTGCTATTTACTGACTGCATACCTATGCTTAAAAAGCCAATTGCAACACTTAAAACGATGGCTCCCATCAAAATCTCAATCAAACTATATCTCATGCATAAGTTTCCTAACTAAATTAAAATTTGTGACTACTATATCAAATTACTAAACTTTTTAAACATGATTGTAATAATTATTTCACTTAGACTTACGCATAAACGTTAAAATCATAATAAAATTAATGAGTTAAAAAAAAAATTAAAAAAATTTAAATTATTGACTTTACTTAAGCATACTAAATCATGTAGTTTGTACATTCATAATCACTACATATTGTGTTTATCCACAGGCTAGTATTTATTGAAATAAGTTAAAAAGAACTAATTAATAAAATAAAATTAAGGAAAAACAACACGTTATTTTTAGAAAATTGTAAAGCCCGTAAACCTGTTTTAAATTTTAAACAGTTTATCCACAGGTTTAATAAACGCTTTAATACCCCAGTCTAATTTATTAACTAAGATTGTTTATTCATTGTATTTAAAAGAGGGAAAATATGAAGTTTACCAGACAATTTACTAAAAATAATGATAATGCATATTCAGGTTTAGAATTTAAAACTACTACAAGTGAAATTAAGAATCCTGATGGAACTATTGTGTTTAGCGCACCTAATATAGAAGTACCTGCTAATTATTCGCAAGTTGCAGCCGATATTATTGCGCAAAAATATTTTCGTAAAGCTGGCATTCCTACATATGTAAAAAAAATTGAAGAAAATGACGTTCCCTCTTGGTTATGGCGTTCTGAACCAGATGCAATTAAATTAAGTCATCTTCCTGAAGATAAAAGATTTAAAGGTGAAGAATCAGCCAAACAAGTTTTTGACAGGCTAGCAGGCACATGGACTTACTGGGGATGGAAAGGTAATTATTTTACAAAAGAAGAAGATGCGAAAATTTATTTTGATGAAATGAGATATATGCTTGCTGCTCAAATGTGCGCTCCAAATTCACCACAATGGTTTAATACAGGTTTACATTGGGCATATGGAATAGATGGCCCAAGCCAAGGACACCACTATGTAGACTTTAAAACAAAAAAATTAGTTAAATCTAAGTCTTCTTATGAGCATCCTCAACCTCATGCATGCTTTATTCAATCTGTCAAAGACGATCTTGTTAATGAAGGTGGAATAATGGACCTGTGGGTAAGAGAGGCAAGGTTATTTAAGTATGGTTCAGGTACAGGTACAAATTTTTCTAAATTAAGAGGTAGCACTGAAGGCTTGTCTGGAGGCGGAAGATCGTCAGGAATGATGAGTTTCTTAAGAATTGGAGACCGAGCAGCAGGAGCAATTAAATCTGGCGGCACTACAAGAAGAGCAGCTAAAATGGTGACAGTAGATATAGATCATCCAGATATTGAAGAATATATAAACTGGAAGGTAGTTGAAGAACAAAAAGTTGCTGCGCTTGTAGCCGGTTCAAAATTAACTAGCAAAAATCTAAAATCTGTAATGGATGCATGTAACCTTTCAAACTATAAAGATGAAGAACGAATAAACCCTAAAATTAATATTGAACTAAAAAAAGCTATATTAAATTGCCGTGCTGTAATGATTCCTGAAAATTATATACAAAGGGTTATACAATTTGCTAAGCAAGGATTTAAAGATATTGAATTTCAAACATATGATACGGACTGGGATAGCGAAGCTTACTTAACAGTATCAGGTCAAAACTCCAATAACTCTGTTAGAGTTAGTAATGACTTTTTAGAAAAAGTATCACAAAAATCTAAATGGGACCTTATTAGACGAACTGATGGTGGAGTTCATAAAACAATTGAGGCAGCTGATTTGTGGTCAAAAATATCCGAAGCAGCTTGGGCTTGTGCTGATCCAGGACTACAATACGATACTACTATCAACGAATGGCACACTTGCCCTGAAGCTGGAAGAATAAATGCTTCAAACCCTTGCTCAGAGTATATGTTTATAGACGATACTGCATGCAACTTAGCTTCTATAAATTTACTACAGTTTAAAAAAGATGATGCATCTTTTGATATAGAAGCCTATGAATACACAATTAGATTATGGACTCTAACATTAGAAATATCCGTAATGATGGCACAATTTCCATCTAAAGAAATTGCCCAAAGATCATATGAATATAGAACACTTGGATTAGGTTACGCAAATATAGGCGGATTATTGATGTCTTGGGGGATTGCGTATGACAGTGATGAAGGTAGGTCTATTTGTGCAGCCCTAACATCAATCATGACAGGTATATCATATGCAACTTCTGCTGAAATAGCAGGCGAATTAGGGGCATTCCCTAAATATAAAGAAAATGCAAAACACATGTTAAAAGTGATACGCAATCATAAACGAGCTTCAGAAGGCAAAACAAGAGATTATGAAGACTTATCTATTAATCCAGTTCCTTTAATGGCCCAAGACTGCCCTGATCAAAAATTAATTGTTGCAGCAAAAGAAGCTTGGTCAAAAGCATTGTCCCTTGGTGAAAAAAATGGATATAGAAATGCTCAAGCTACAGTGATTGCTCCTACTGGTACAATTGGGCTTGTTATGGATTGCGACACTACTGGCATTGAACCAGATTTTGCCATGGTTAAATTTAAAAAATTAGCAGGAGGTGGCTATTTTAAAATAATAAATCGTGTTGTACCTGAAGCTCTTGCATATTTAGGATATAATGCAGATCAAATCGACGACATGCAAAGATATGCAGTAGGTACCGGCAGCTTAAAAGATTGTCAAGCTATCAGCCATAATGCATTAATTTCTAAAGGTTTTACAGAAAAAGAAATTAACTTGATTGAAGATTCTTTAGCTTCAGCATTTGATATTAAATTTGTGTTTAACCAATTCACCCTTGGAGCAGAGTTTTGTAAAGAAAAATTAGGCATGTCTTCAGAGCAAATGAATGATTTTACTTTTAATATGTTAGAGTTTTTAGGATTTACTTCAGAAGAAATAGACGTTGCGAACATTCATGTTTGTGGTGCTATGACATTGGAGGGTGCACCGCATTTAAATAAAGATCATTTAGCTGTGTTTGATTGTGCAAACGTATGTGGAAGGATTGGTAAAAGATTTTTGTCAGTTGACAGCCATATAAAAATGATGGCAGCTGCACAATCTTTTATATCTGGTGCTATTTCGAAAACAATTAATATGCCAAATGATGCCACAATAGATGATTGTAGTGATGCGTATATGC
>JADHQW010000026.1 GCA_016777705.1 Alphaproteobacteria bacterium
AGTGTTGCAGCTATATTTGCTTCTTTGATATTGTCATCAGAATTAAATCCAGAATAATCTACTATTTTATAATCATCAAAAATTTCTTTAAATTGATTTAGGGGATGATCAGAAATAAAAAATCCTATAGCTTCAAATTCTCTAGATAATCTCTCTTCAAATTTCCAATCCTCGACATTTAAAATTATTTCATTATCTTGTTCATCATCTGAAGAAAAAAGGTCAATTTGATTTGCAATTTTATTTTCATGAATATTTTTAGTTTTTAAAATAAAGTTTGGAATAGATGAAAATAATGAATTTCTATTATTTTCTAGGCCATCGAAAGCTCCTGCTTTAACTAACCCCTCTAACTGTAGTTTGTTAATATCCTTAGGGTTAACTCTGTTTAAGAAATCATTAATGGATTTAAATTCGCCATTATCTATTCTTTCTTTAACTACATTTGATATAGCATCAAAGCCTACACTTTTAATTCCACCTAAGGCATAATAAAAATTATCATCATCAAATTTAAAATCTGCAAAACATTTATTTATATCAGGTCTAATAATTTTGATATTCATCCTTTTTAGCTCCTCATAAAATTCACTTAATTTATTTTGATTTGATAAATCCATAGTCATAGATGCTGCAAAAAATTCTTTAGGATAATATGTTTTTAAAAAAGCAGTCTGATAAGATATAATTGCATAAGCCGCTGCATGACTTTTGTTGAACCCATACTCAGCAAAAGGTTCTATCTTTAAAAAAATACTAGCCGCAACATCTTTTGCAATTCCGTTTTTCACTGCCCCATTAATGAAACCTTGTTTTTGTTTTTCTAATTCTGCTCTTTTTTTTTTACCCATTGCTCTTCTTAATATATCTGCCTCACCAGCTGTAAAACCTGATAATTTTTGAGCAATTTGCATAACTTGCTCTTGGTAAATAATTACACCATAAGTTGGTTTAAGAATCTCTTCTAATAATGGGTGCAAATAATCGGGCTGTTGTCTTCCATGTTTACAGTCATTGTATATTGGAATATTGCTCATTGGTCCGGGTCTATAAAGGGCAACTAGGGCAATAATGTCCTCTAAGTGATTAGGTTTCATTTTCATTAATGCTTCTCTCATACCAGCACTTTCCACTTGAAATAAACCAACTGTATTGCCAGATGATAATAAATCAAAAACTTTTTGATCTTCATAATCAATCTCTTCAACTTTAAAATCTTTAATTTTCTTATTAATTAATTTTTGAGTACGATTGATAACTGTTAAGGTTTTTAAACCTAAAAAATCAAATTTGATTAATCCAGCATTTTCTGCTGAATACATATCAAACTGAGTTGATGGTAATAATAAATTTGCTGAGGCATCTTTATATAAGGGTACTGTTTCAGTTAATTTTTTATCAGCTATAACAACACCTGCAGCATGTGTTGCAACATTTCTATTTAAACCTTCTAATTTTAAAGAAAGATCAGTAAGTTTTTTTACTCTAGGATCTTCCTTTACTAATTTTTGAAGTCTCGGTTCATTATTAATACATTCTGTAAGAGTTAACGGTCTGGATGGATCAAATGGTATCATTTTGGAAATACTATCAACAAAACCATAAGGTAAACCTAAAACTCTTCCAACATCTCTAATAACCATTCTAGCTTTTAATTTTCCGAATGTAATTATATGCGCGACACTTTCTTTGTATTTTGTAGTTAGGTATTCAAAAACTAAATCTCTTTTTTCCTCACAAAAGTCTATGTCAAAGTCTGGCATGGATATTCGATCAGGATTTAAAAATCTCTCAAAAATTAAATTAAATTTAATAGGATCCACATCTGTTATAGATAAACACCAAGCAACAAGAGAGCCTGCGCCTGACCCTCTTCCTGGACCAACTGGTATATCGTTACTTTTTGCCCATTTAATATAATCTGATACGATCAAAAAATAACTTGGATATTTCATTTCAATAATAATTTTTAATTCATGGTCTAATCTATCTTTATATTTCAAGAAATTTTCATTTGTCTCAAGGTCATTTTCTTCAATTTTAAATATTTTTAGAAACTTCTGCTTTAAACCATCAAAAGAATCTTTTTTTAAAATTAAATCAGCGCTACCATCTTTTTCTGAACTGATGTTGGGTAATATTGGTTTGGAAAACTGAGGTCTAAAATTACATCTAAAAGGTAGATTAAAATTATTTTTTAAAGCTTCAGGTAGATCTGAAAATAAACTTGACATTTCTTCATCAGATTTAAAATAATGTTGATTGCTGTATTTAACTCTATTTTTTTCATTCACATATGTTTTCGACCCTATACACGTTAATGCATCATGTGCTTCATGCATGTCATTGGTTAAATAGTATACTTCATTGGTTGCTATAATGGGTATGTTGAGTTTAGACGATTGTTGAAGATTAAACTTTTCAAAAGCAATTTCATTTTGATCACCATGTCTTTGGATTTCTAAGTAAAATCTATCATTAAATTTTTTTGAAATAGCTTGATAGAGTTTTGAAATTTCTTCCAAACGTCCTTTTTCAAATAATTTGCCAAACAAACCATGTATTGTACCTGATAAAATTATTACTCCTTCTGTTTCAATTAAAAGTTCTTTTATATCAAGGTGTGGGTCTGATAGATTATCATTTTCTAAATATGATTTAGACGATAAATTTATAATTCGTTTGTATCCTTTTTCGTTCAGAGCAATTAAAGGTAAAAGACCAGTTGTATCCTCATATTTAAAGTTTATTTGAGTACCAATAATTGGTTGTGTTCCAACCTTAGATATATTTTCAGCAAACTCAAGTGCGCCACACAAGTTAGAAGTATCAGATAAACCTAAACATTGAATTTTATTTTCTTTACAAAAATCTTTTAGTTTATCAATTTTAATAGCACCCTCACAAATAGAATACTGCGTGTGGATCTTTAAATGATTAAATTTTTGATTATTTGAATCTGACATTGATGGTTTTCATATTACCATCATTCATTTCTAATTTGCAATCAGCCATATTTGCAAAAAATCTATTATGAGTTGCATAAATTATTAATCTATTTTTATTTTTTAATTTATTTAAAACTTTAAAAACTTCTTTTGCTGTTGATTGGTCTAAACTACCAGTTGGTTCATCTGCTAAAATAATTTCAGGTTCATTTATTAATGCTCTTGCTATAGCTATTCTTTGTATTTCACCACCAGATAATTCTGAAGGATAATGATTTTCTCTTGATGTAAGACCCATTTGTTTAATAATTTTTTTCGAGGCCTCTACAGATTTCTTCTTATTATTATCTACTGCTAGGCGTGCCAAATAAACATTTTCTAAAGCTGTAAAATCTGAAAGTAAATTATTTTGTTGATATATAATACCAATTTTTTTTGATCTAATTTTATCATTATCTACTGTTTTAGAAAAATTAATTATAATATTATTAATTGATAAAGAGCCTGATGTTGGTTTGTCAATCATAGATAAGATATTTAATAAAGTAGATTTTCCTGAGCCAGAAGGACCCATAATAGAATAAACTTTACCTTTTTTAAAAGAGTAATCTATTTTTTTTAAAACAGAAATTTTTTTATTATTAAAAAAATTTTTAGTTATTTTTTTTAATGTAATAAGATTATTCATATTTTAATCCTTGTACAGGATCTAATTTCGATGCTTTAATTGCTGGAAAAATTGAAACAATAATTGTTATAAAAATTGAACATAATGAAATAATAATTATTGATGTCGAGTTTATTTCAGAAGGCATTGTGCTTAAAAAATAAATTTCTTCAGGAAATAAACTTACATTAAAAGTGTCACTTAAAAATTGTCTAAAATTTTCAATATATAAAGAAAACAAAACTCCCATAATAATTCCAAATGCTGTTGCAGTTATACCTATAGTAATGCCGACTAAAAAAAATATCTTCATAATTGATTTATTCAACACACCAATAGATTTTAAGATTGCTATGTCTCTAGTTTTATTTTTTACTAAAATTGTTAGTCCTGAAATAATATTAAAAGCAGCAACTATAATAATTAATGATAAGATAATAAACATTACGTTTCGTTCAACTTTCAATGCAGAAAACAAAGAACTGTTCATATCAGCCCATGTATAAACAAACTCATTATCAAATATTTTTTGTATTGTAGGTTTTATTTCCTCTATACTAGAGGGACTTTTTAAATATATTTCTAGATTTCTGTCATCTTTGTTGTAATCAAAAAAACTTTCTAAAGTTGAAAGATTTACAAATGCAACATTAGAGTCAAAATCAGCAAGTCCACTATCAAATATTGAGCTTATAAAAAATGTTTCTTGTTTAGGTAGAGTTCCGATAATTGTTTTAATTCCAGCTGGAGACATGATTGAAATATTATCTCCTAATTGTAAATTTAAATCAAAACTAAGTTCTTTTCCTATAGATATATAATTTTTTTTTAATGTATTTTTATTCCCTTGAATTTTTTTATTTTTAGAAATTTCAAGTTTAGAAAAATCTTCATTTTTATATCCTCTTAATAAAATACCTTTTGTATTATTCTTTGTAGTTATAATGGCTTCACCAGAATTACTTAAAATCAAATTATTAGATATCAATTTTAAATAACTATCATTTAATTTATCTAAGTTTATTAATCTTTCATATGGTTTGATTGAAATATGAGCATTAAATCCAACAATTTTATTAATTAGTTCTGTTCTGAATCCATTCATTACAGACATAACAATAATTAAAACAGCAACACCAAGACTAATACCTATAAAAGAAAAAATTGATATAATATTTAAAAAACCGTCTTTTTTTCTGGTTTTTAAATATCTTAATGCAATTTCTTTTTCTAATACAGAAATCAATTTTTTTCTTTAAGTTTGATTAAAAGTTTTACAATTTCTTCAATTTTTAAATTTTTAGGATCTTTACCTATTTCTTTAAATTCTAATAAATCACCATCTGAATTCTTACCAATAATGATTTGGTATGGAATACCAATTAAATTAAATTTTTTAATTTTTGATGAAATGTTCTCATCTGTATCATCAATAATTGTATCAATATTGTTTGCTTTAAAATGTTCATAAATATTTGAAGCTTTTTCAAGGGCTGTTGTATCATTTTTATTGATCATTGGAATTATAGCAATTTCATATGGTGCAATAGAAAATGGCCATTTCATTATTTCTTCTTGGTCATCGTACCTTGCTTCAATTATAGCTCCTACTAATCTTGATACACCTATTCCATATGATCCCATTTTTACAAAATCTTTTTTTCCTCCTGGAAGATCAACTGACGCATTTAAAGCTTTTGAATACTTGTCACCAAAATAAAAGATGTGCCCAACTTCAATTCCTTTAGTAATTAATCTGTTTTCTTCTTTTACTTCTTTTTCAAACTCTTCTTTATTAAACTTTTCATCGGTAACTGAGTAAAATTGTTCATATTTTTTTCTTAAGTCTTCTAAAGATTTTTTTTCTAAAATTGAACCTTCATTATTTAAATCGAAAATTCTTTTATCAGTAAAAATTTTACTCTCTCCAGTGTCTGCCAAAATAATAAATTCATGTGAAAGATTTCCACCGATAGGACCTGTGTCAGCAGCCATTGGTATTGCTGTAAGTTCTAATCTTTTAAATGTTTTTAAATAGGATAAAAAAAATTTATTATAAGAGAAAACTGCATCATCATCATTTACATCAAATGAATAAGCATCCTTCATATAAAATTCTCTACATCTCATAATTCCAAATCTTGGTCTAACTTCATCTCTAAATTTCCATTGAATATGATATAAAAGTTGAGGTAGAGATTTATACGATTTTATACTAGATCTAAAAATATCAGTAACAAGCTCTTCATTGGTTGGGCCATATAACATCTCTCTATCTTGACGATCTTTTATGCGAAGCATTTCTGCACCATAATCATCGTATCTTCCACTTTCTTTCCAAATTTCACTTGATTGGATTGTTGGCATTAAAATTTCTTGGGCACCAAT
Organism: Alphaproteobacteria bacterium; assembly: GCA_016777705.1. Classification (GTDB taxonomy): domain Bacteria; phylum Pseudomonadota; class Alphaproteobacteria; order Puniceispirillales; family Marisalimonadaceae; genus Marisalimonas. Next base: position 6,004 of record JADHQW010000026.1, read on the forward strand.
TTTATTTTGTTCCTCTCTTACTATTTTTTCAATTTTTTTCATTATTTTAAAACCTAGAGGTAGCCATGAATAAATCCCTGCCGATGATTGTTTAATCATGCCCACTCTGAGCATCAGTTGATGTGATTTAATTTTTGCCTCTGATGGATTATTTTTTAAAATAGGTATAAACGATTTTGAAATAAACATTTTAACTAACTAAATTTCTTAAATTTAAATATTCATATTTTATTAATAAATAAATTATCATAAAAATAATACTTGTTATACCAGTACAATAAATAAACTTTTTCATCATTTTTGGATTCTCTGGTGACCCCGCATCTTCACCATGTATTTTATGTGGTTTTTCTCTATTTACATCTATTGGTAGGATTGCAAAAAAAATTATCCACCAAATTATTATAAAAAGTATAGCTAATCCTGTGATGCTCATTTAAATTTGAACTAAATTAATGTTTGTAAATGGTCTTTTTCCTGTCATTTCTTTAGTATATTTTCTACACACTATTTTAAGAGCATCTATTAAATTATACTCTTGTTTTTTACTTCCTAAAGAAAAGGTTTTTGCAGTTTTGTAAATTGCTTCTTCTAAGCCATATTCAAATTCATCTATATCAACGACGGGTAATCCTCTAAATGTTAAGACTGGAGATTTATGGATTTTTCCCTTTGAGGATATCAAAATTGTTACTTCCATATAACCGTTAGCACTTAAGTTCTTTCTATCTTTAATTGATTGAGAATCTTCTTCTACACTGACATTTCCATCTAAATATAATCTTCCACTTGGAGCTTTATCAAAAACTTGTGGTTTCCCAGGATAAAGCTTTACTATGTCTCCATTCTCAACTTGTACAGGATTAGGGACATTCATTTCATGGGCAAACTTCATATGTTCAATCATATGCCTATGCTCTCCATGAACTGGAATAGCACATTGTGGTTTTACCCATTCATACATTTCTCTTAGATCATCTCTATTTGGATGGCCTGAAACATGGACAAATTCACTTTCTTCAGAAATTACTTCAATTCCATCTTTTACTAATTGATTTTGTAATTTATATAATTTTTTTTCATTTCCAGGAATAATTTTAGACGAAAAAATGACAGTATCATCTTTTTCAATAAAAACATCTGGATGTGTATAATTTGATATTCTCATCAAGGCTGCCATAGGTTCACCTTGACTACCTGTACAAAGATAAACAATTTTTTCCCTGGATATTTTTTTTGCTTCTCGAGGATCAATCGGCTCTATACAATTTTTAAGATACCCACATTGTCTTGCAGCTTTGAAAATTCTATGCATTGATCTTCCAACAAGAGATATTTGTCTGCCAGTTTTTTCTGCACAGTAAAATGCAGTTTCCATTCTTGCAACATTTGATGCAAATGATGCAATAACAATTCTTTTTTTTAGACTACTCATAATGTTGAGCATACTTTTTCTAACATCAAGTTCTGATCCAGCCTTTCCCATACTAAATACATTTGTTGAATCACAGATCATAGCAAGAACACCTTCTTTACCAATTTCTTTGAGTCTATTAGAATTAGTTTTTTCTCCTATTAAAGGTTCTGGATCAATTTTCCAATCACCCGTATGTAAAATTACACCTCCAGGTGTTTCAATTCTTAATCCGTTAGGTTCAAGTATAGAGTGTGTCAATGTAATATATTCAATTTTAAAGGGTTCCAAGTTAATATTTCCATTTAACTGAACAACTTTTAAATAACTTGTTATATCAATATTTTTTTCTTTAAATTTTTCTTTAATTAAAACTGATGTAAATGGTGTTGCAAATATTTTACATTTAAGTGAAGGCCAAAGATGTGCAATTGCACCTATATGATCTTCGTGTGCATGTGTTAAAACAATTCCCAACAAATCTTCTTTTTTATCTACAATAAATCCAGGGTCAGGATAAATTAAATCAATTCCAGGTATTGTATCGTCTGCGAACGTTACTCCAATATCAACCATTATCCATTTATGCTCACCTGGTTTACCATAAGCAAAAAGATTCATGTTCATTCCAATTTCTCCAGATCCTCCTAATGGGCAAAATAATAATTCGTCTTTCATATTTATTTTATTAAAGTGACTGCTTTGATTAAACCTTTAATGGTAATATCTTTATTTAATATAACTTTCGTGTTTATAGAATTTTTAAACAATTTAGAAAATCCTCCAGTAATAATAACTTTGAAAGACTTTTTAGTATCTTTCTTAATTAAATTAATAATATTGTCAATCAAACCTGCATAGCCCCAAAAAAAACCAGCTCTAACAGCGCTAATTGTATTTGAACCAATGATTTTTTTAGTCTTCATAAGATTAATTTTCGGTATAAGTGAAGCTTTTTCAGACAAGGTGCTTAGAGAGATTCTTACACCTGGCGCAATAACGCCACCTCGGTATGTATTTTTGATTAAGACATCAAAAGTGGTGGCTGTACCAAAATCTAAAATAATAAAATTATCTTTATTGTTAACAACACCTAGAGCATTAGCCAATCTATCAGACCCAATTTGATTAAAATTAACTTTGATATTAATTAATTTTTTAAGCTCTAAGTCTTTAAGTTCGTAAGGTTTAATCTTATAATTTCTTATTAAAGTATTTTTAATTAAACTAAATGATTTTGGAACAACGCTACAAAATAAGCCCCTTTTAATCTTTTTGTTTTTTAGTTTTAGTTTAGATAAATGTTTTTTAACTAATGTGTTATTAATATTTTTACTATCAAAAATAATTTTTTTTATTATTTTATTATTGGAGTTTATTAAACAAATTTTAGTTTCTGTATTACCTATATCGCCAACAATAATCATTTAAATTTTGTTCATATTTTTTGTGTTAATTTTAGGTAGGATTGGAATAAATTTTTCATAAATTTTAACTAACTTTAATGCAGCATTCTTACTAGAAATTTTAACATTTGTCAGATCCTTAATGTTTGTTGTTGGGTATTTGGTTATTTTTGGACTTTTAATAAGGTTAATTCCGATGCCAACAATAATAAAGTTCTCATTAGATTTTGAAATTTTCTCCTGCAGAATTCCTGAAATTTTTTTTTTATTAATTAAGAGATCGTTAGGATGTTTAATTGTAATATTACCATTATAAAATTGCATTATTAATTTTTTAACCAATAAACAATTAACTTTGGTTAATTGACTCAAAGACAATTTAATTTTATTAAGAGAGAAAAAAATACTCACAAGCAAATTTCCATTATAAGAGGTCCATTTTTTCCCATACTGTCCTTTTCCTTTTTTTTGATTTTTTGCAATAATAATACCAAATTTATTATTTGTATTTTTGATAATTCTAATAGCTGTATCATTTGTGCTATTAACTTTTTTAAAATGAAATTTTCTTAATTTCATTAAATAACATTAATACTAGATACAATTTCCAATAATTTACTTGGAAAGATAAAGTATAAAAGTATTAATAACGTAGAAAGCGTTAATGATACCTTTAACCAGTTACTATGATCTGTGTCGTATTTTTCTCTTTGTTCATCAAAATAAATAACTTTTATTATTCTTAAATAATAAAATGCAGCTATGACTGTAGATAATAATCCTACTATTGCTAAAAAGTACATTGATTGCTCAATTACAGATTTAAAAATGTAAAATTTTGCAAAAAAACCTGCTAATGGCGGTATGCCAGCTAAAGAAAATAAAACTATTAAAAAGCATAGTGATAAAATTGGATGATTTTTAGATAAGCCTGATAAATCCTCTATTGTTTCAAAATAAAGATCGTTTTTTTTCATCATTAATAAACAACTAAAAAATCCTAAATTCATAACAATATAAATTGATATATAAACTATTGAGCTTTGTAAGCCTTCATTGGTACCAACAGATAATCCAGCTAAAGCATAGCCAATATGTCCAATAGAACTATAGGCTATTAGTCTTTTTAAATTTTTTTGTCCAATAGCTGCAATTGCTCCAAAAATCATTGATGCAATTGATAAAAAAATTATTATAGGTTGCCATTGGTCCATCATGTTTATAAATGGAACGTACAAAAATCTTATAAATACAGTCAAAGCTGCAATCTTAGGTACTACTGAAAAAAATAATGTAACTGGTGTAGGTGAACCTTCATATACATCTGGTGCCCACATATGAAAGGGAACTGCTGATATTTTAAATGAAAGCCCCACTAGAATGAAAACTATGCCAAATGTAAGACCGTAATGGTTTGAATTAACTGTGTTACTAATTATATCAAAGTTAGTTGATCCAGAAAAACCATATATTAAAGAACAACCATAAAGTAATAAACCTGAAGACAGGGCACTTAAAACGAAATATTTTAGTCCTGACTCAGATGATTTTAACTGATCTCTATTAAATGAAGCTAAAACATAAAGTGCTAATGATTGTAGCTCTAGCCCTATATAAAAAACCATAAGGTCATTCGAGCTAATCATTACGAGCATTCCTAAAATAGAAGAAAGTATTAAAATTGGATATTCTATTAAAAAAATCTTAGATATTTTTAAAAATTTTTTTGACATTAACAGGATAGATGCTCCTCCCAAAATTGTGAGAATTTTCATAAAAGATGAGAGATTATCAATTATAAAACTACCACTAAATAAAGTAACTTGAGTGCCTGAAGGATTGTTTATTATTAAAATACCTGTGATCAACAAACAAACAATTGAAAGATAGTGAATTATATTTGAGCTATTTTTTTTAAAAACACCTAAAATTAATAAAAACATAATCGCCAATGAAATAAAAATTTCAGGTAAAATGAAATCTAAGTTATTCATTGATTGACACCTCTTGGGTATACTTGTTTATATTAAAATTATACATCTCTATTAAATCCTTAATTGATACTTCAATTGTATTTATCAAAGGTTCTGGATAAAAACCAAAAAAAAGAACAGGTATAGCTAATAACCATAAAATAAATTTTTCAGAGTTATTTAAGTCAGGAATCTTTAATAAATCTTTATTATTTAAATCACCAAAAACTACTCTTCTATATAACCAAAGCATGTATGCAGCTCCAAAAATTACTCCTAAACTAGCTATAACTGCTACTAAAAAATTATCTTTAAAGGCTCCCATTAAAATTAAAAATTCACCTATAAAACCACTTGTGCCAGGCAAGCCTAAAGCAGCCAATGTAAATAACATAAATAAAACAGAATATTTTGGAATTACTGAAACAAGTCCGCCATATGTATTTATCAATCTTGAGTGCATACGATCATAAACAACACCTACACATAAAAATAATGCTGCTGATACAAGACCATGACTAATCATTTGAATTATACTTCCTTCGATACCTTGTTGAGTTATTGTAAAAATACCTAATGTTACAAAACCCATATGGGCTACTGAAGAATAAGCAATTAATTTTTTCATGTCTTCCTGCATTAAGGCAACTAGAGATGTATAAATAATTGCAATTAAACTTAATATATAAACTAGAGGTGTGAACACTTCAGAAGCTAATGGAAATAATCCAAGGGAAAATCTAATAAAACCATACCCAGCCATCTTTAAAAGAATAGCTGCAAGCAAAACAGATCCTGCAGTTGGAGCTTCAACGTGTGCATCTGGTAACCAGGTATGAACTGGCCACATTGGTGTTTTTACTGCAAATGAGCTAAAGAAAGCTAGCCATAGTAGGTTTTGATATTTTCCATCAATACCTAATTCGTAAAGTTTAACTATATCAGTCGTTCCAGAAATCCAATAAATTGAAATTATTGCAACTAACATTAAAACGGAACCAAGTAGTGTATATAAAAAAAATTTAAAGGCAGAATATACTCTTCTTTCACCTCCCCATATACCAATAATTAAAAACATTGGTATTAAACCTGCTTCAAAAAATAAATAAAAAATAACTAAATCTAATGAACAAAAAACTCCAATCATCAAACTTTCCATTATCAGAATTGAAATAAGGAAATCTCTTAGTCTTTTTTTAATTGAGTTATTGACTGAAATTATACAAATTGGGGTTATAAATGTAGTTAAAATAATAAATAAAATTGAAATTCCATCAATACCGATCTTATAATTAATAAAACCTTTCAACCACTCTCTGTCTTCAACAAATTGAAAAATTGATATACTGGGATCAAATAAGACCCATAAATAAATGGATATTAAAAAATTTACAAAAGAAGTAAACAAGGCAACATATTTAACAGTTGTTGTGTTATTTTCTTTTGAAAACATCAAAAATAATGCTCCAATAGTTGGTAAAATAATTAGCGATGATAAAATTGGGAAATTCATTATTTTAAGATTAGAAAAGTTAGTAATGCTGAAAAACCAATTAATATCATAAATGCATATTGATAAATAAATCCACTTTGAAATTTACTTGCTTTAATTGATAATGTTTTTATTAAAGAAGAAATTCCGTCTGGTCCAAACTTATCAATGATTTTAACATCAATTGATTTCCAAAAGAAAAGTCCTATCTTCTTTGAAGATTGAATAAATAAGATATTGTATAGCTCATCAAAATACCATTTGTTTACTAAAAAATTGTATAAAGGCTTATTTAATTGAGCAAATTGATTTGGTAATTCTTTATTTTTAACAAATAAGTAATACGCAATTGGTATTGATATCATTACCAATGTTGGGGTAAGCAATAAAAACCAAAGAGGAGGATGTTCCGAACTTAAAGGACTTAAAAATTTAATAGAGTCACCCCAAAAAGAAGTGTAGTCACCATGTCCAATAAATAAATCTTTAAATAAAAAACCTGAAAAAACAGCTCCAATTGCTAATATTACAAGTGGAACAAGCATTACTAACGGTGACTCGTGCATTTCTTCAATTTTAATTTTTTTATTATTATAAGATCCATGGAATGTTTTAAAAATTAATCTCCATGAATATATAGATGTAAAAAGAGCTGTTAAGATACCAACACCGGCAGCATAATAACCAGTTGTACTACCCTTTAAATAAGCAAATTCTATGATTGCATCTTTTGAGTAAAAACCTGAGAGAAATGGAAAACCAGTTAATGCGAGAGTACCTATGATCATTAAAATCCATGTATAAGGAAGTTTTTTATATACGGCTCCCATTTCATTAATATTTTGTTCATCTTTAAAAGAATGGATAATTGAACCTGATCCCAAAAAAAGTAATGCTTTAAAAAAAGCATGTGTAAATAAATGAAACATAGCAACATTATACGCCCCAACTCCAGCTGCAAAAAACATATAACCCAACTGACTACATGTAGAGTATGCAATTATCTTTTTAATATCGTTTTGGACTAAAGCAACTGTTGCTGCAAAAAAAGCTGTTGTCATTCCAACTACTGTAATAATATTTAATGTTACTGGAGAATATTCAAAAATCGGTGAGCATCTGACAACTAAAAAAACACCTGCTGTAACCATTGTGGCGGCATGTATTAAAGCAGAAACTGGTGTTGGGCCTTCCATAGCATCTGGTAACCAAGTATGTAAAAAAATTTGTGCTGATTTACCCATTGCACCTATGAATAAAAGTATACAAATAAGATCTATTGCTTTAATTTGAATTCCTAGAAAAAATAATTCTTTATCAATTATCTGAGGAATTAAAGCAAATACTTCAGAATAGTTTACTGTGCCAAATAAATAAAAAATTAAAAAAATTCCTAAAGCAAAACCAAAATCACCAACTCTATTAACAACAAAAGCTTTTATTGCTGCTGCATTTGCTGTTTCTCGTTTAAACCAAAAGCCAATTAAAAAGTATGAGCAAAGTCCAACACCTTCCCAACCAAAAAATAATTGTAGAAAGTTATCTGATGTTACTAAAGTTAACATAGCAAATGTAAACAAAGATAAAAAAGCCATAAATCTTGGCTTGTGTGGATCATGAGACATATATCCAATAGAATAAATATGAACTAAAGCAGAAACTAATGTCACAACCACCAACATTACTGAAGATAGAGCATCTATTTTAATTGACCAATTTACATTTAAAGATCCTGAATTAATCCAAGTTGCAAGAACAATATTACTTTCATATTGATTTGAAATAACGTTATAAAAAATAAATAACGATAATGATGCTGAAATAACAACAAATAAACTAGTTATTATTTCTGAAGATCTATCTCCAATAAGTTTTCCAAAAAAACCAGAGATTATTGAAGCTAACAAAGGTAAAAATAAAATAGCTATTTCCATACTACCCTTTTAAGCTATTGATCTCTTCAACTCTAATTGTTGATGAGTTACGATAATACACAACAATTATTGCTAGGCCGATAGCTGCTTCAGCAGCTGCAACTGTTAGTATAAAGAGCGTAAAAATTTGTCCCGATATATCTTCTAAGAAAATTGAAAATGCGACTAGATTAATATTTACCGCCAATAAAATAAGTTCAATACTCATTAAGATAACGATTATATTTTTTCTGTTTAAGAAAATTCCGACTATTCCAATAGTAAATATTATAGCTCCTAATGTAAGATAGTGGCCCAAACCTATGTTAATCATCTATTTTAACTCCTTTTTTGCTCTCCACATTTATTGTCTCTACACCATCGGTTCTTTCTCTTGAGATTTGTTTAAAATAACTTTGCCTTTTAACTCCTGATCTTTGTCTAAAAGTTAGAACAATAGCACCAATCATTGCAACCAACAAAACCATTCCACTTAATTGAAAAATATGAATATAGTCAGTATATAAAACATAGCCAATTGAGTGAGTGTTGCTGATATTTTTATCTATATTAAGAGACATGGCTGATACTAAATCAGGTTTATATTTCCATCCACCAATCACAATTATTAATTCAAAAAAAATAATTAAACTAACAATTAGGCCAATTGGTACGTGTTGTGAATTTTCACTTGCGCTGAACCATTGGTTTTTTTGTTGAGCTACATTTAACATCATTACTACAAATAAGAATAAAACCGCAACAGCTCCTACATAAACAATTAGCATAATCATTCCAAGAAATTCAGCACCTATCATTATAAATAAACAAGAGA
>JADHQW010000027.1 GCA_016777705.1 Alphaproteobacteria bacterium
CGGATGCTTATAATTCATACTCTCAAAGAGGTTCTTTCGATATGATTGAGCATATAATGGGACCATTAGTTGAATTGTTTCCAATTTTTTCAAGGTTAAAAATGCTCAGACAGTGGGGAGGTATAGTAGATGTAACTCCAGATAGAAGCCCTATTATAGGAAAAACTCCAGTCGAGAATTTATTTATTAATTGTGGTTGGGGAACTGGTGGGTTTAAGGCTACTCCAGGCTCTGCACACACTTTTGCAGAAACCGTCGCTACTGGAGAACCTAGTAAGATGGCAGCACCTTTTTCAATAGATCGTCATTATTCAGGAGCATTGGTAGACGAAGCAGCTGCCGCTGCTGTAGCTCATTAGGATTTCGTATGTTTGTTATTAAGTGTCCATATTGTGGTGAAAGAGATCAAACTGAATTTTCTTGTCATGGAGAGTCACATATAGCCCGACCTGAAAATCCCAATGAGGTAAATGATAAGGAATGGGGAGAGTATCTTTTTTTTAGAAGTAATCCAAAAGGCATGCATTATGAAAGATGGACTCATGATCATGGTTGCAGACAATGGTTTAATGTTAAGCGCCATACAGTCACAGATAAAATAATTCAAACCTATACGATGGGTGAGGAAAAGCCGGAGGATAATAATGTTTAATCGAAATAGATTAATATCCGGTGGTTCTATTAATAGAAATAAACCTATTAATTTTAAATTTAATGGACAATCTCTAAATGGATATGAGGGGGATACCCTAGCTTCTGCATTGTTGGCAAACGATATCCACTTAATAGGTAGAAGTTTTAAATATCACCGACCACGAGGAATTCTTACTTCAGGCTCAGAGGAGCCAAATGCATTAGTTCAACTAGGTAAGGGAAGTAAGACAGAGCCTAATGCTAGAGCAACTGAAATTGAATTATATGAAGGTCTTGAGGCATCAAGTCAAAATTGTTGGCCTTCAGTAAAATATGATATAGGCGCTTTGAATAATTTATTTTCAAGAATACTACCGGCAGGTTTTTATTACAAAACTTTTATGTGGCCTCCAAGTGCCTGGATGTTTTATGAGTACTTTATACGTCGAGCAGCAGGACTAGGTGAAGCTCCTAAAGAAAAAAATCCAGATAGATATGAACAAAAATTTTTCTACTGTGATGTAATGGTAGTCGGTGCAGGTGCTACCGGTTTAGCTGCTGCTTTAGCTGCTGCACGATCAGGCGCCAATGTATTGATTGTCGACGAAAAACCAGAAATGGGAGGGTATTTAATAAGCTCTAAAGCAAAAATTAATAATATTGATGCAAAAGATTGGATTAAAGATACCTTAACTGAATTAAATTCCTTATCTAATGTTACAGTTTTAAATAGAACAACTGCAACTGGCTATTATGATTACAATTATATTACTGCACTTCAAAAAGTAACAAATCATATTGAAAACTCTAACTCAAAACTTCCAAGAGAAAGATTTTGGAGAATTAGATCTAAGCAAGTAATACTGGCTCAAGGTGCGTTTGAGCGACCATTAGTATTTTCTGGAAATGATAGACCTGGTATTATGATGGCATCTGCAGGACAGGTATATATGTCACAATATGGAGTGTTACCTGGTAACTCTATTACATTATTTACCAATAATGACCATGCTTACACTGTTGCAGTAGATGCAATTTCAAAAGGGGCTAAGGTTGTCGTAATAGATTTAAGAAGTAACGTATCAAGTGAAATTACTAAACTGTGTGAGAAAAATAAAATTGAAACTTATAATTCTCATGCGGTTATAAGTACACATGGTTCTCAAAAAGTAAACTCAATAACATTGCAAGAACTTAGTGAGGATAAACAATCATTTGTTGGTGAAGCCATAACAATTAATACAGATTTACTTTTAATGTCAGGTGGATGGAATCCAGCTGTACAGCTTTTTAGTCAATCAAGAGGTAAACTTAGATATGATGATCAAATCAGTTCTTTTGTTCCAGATGTTCTAGTCGATAACCAATACGTAATTGGAACAAATAATGGTGATTTTAATTTGAAGCAAAACCTTATAGATAGCCAAAATGCTGGAATAAGTGCGGCAAAAGAAACTGGCAATAAAAAAGATATAGATGAATTTATAAGTGAGGCAAATGAGCCAAATGAATTTACTACATCTGATGTAGTGCCTTATGTTCTAGGTTCGAAACCAGTTACCCATGGCTCGAAACATTTTATTGATTTTCAAAATGACGTTACTGCTTCAGACATATTTTTAGCACAGCGCGAGGGGTACATAAGTGTCGAGCATACCAAAAGATATACTACTACTGGCATGGCAACTGACCAAGGCAAGACATCAAATGTTAATGCATTAGCAATTATGTCTCACATTCAAAAAAAGCCAGTTGGTGAAGTTGGTCACACAACATTTAGACCACCATATGTTCCACAAACCTTTGGAGCAATTGCAGGAAGAAATGTTGATCAATATTTTGACCCACAAAGATTGACAGCTGTTCATCAGTGGCACAAAGACAATGGTGCTGTATTTGAAGATGTTGGGCAGTGGAAGCGCCCATATTTTTATCCTAAAAATACTGAAACTATGAAAGAAGCAGTAAATAGAGAATGTTTAGCTGCTAGAAAAAGTGTTGGTATCCTTGATGCTTCAACGCTTGGCAAGATTGATATACAGGGACCAGATGCTGCAAAATTTTTAAATTTAATTTATACAAACGCATGGTCAAAACTTGAAATTGGGTCTTGTCGATATGGATTAATGTGCAATGAGCATGGCATGGTTTTTGATGATGGTGTAACTACTCGAATAGGTGAAAATCATTATCACATGACCACTACAACAGGTGGTGCTGCACGCGTAATGTCTTGGCTAGAAGAATTTCTACAAACTGAGTGGTTAGATATGAAAGTTTATTGCACTTCAGTTACAGAGCAGTGGACAGTACTTAGTATTTGTGGTCCAAAATCTAGAGACTTACTATCTTCGCTTACTGATGAGAAAATAGATAATAAAAGCCTACCTTATATGAAAATGAAATCTATTAAGGTTTGTGGAGTAGAAGCAAGAGTCTTTAGAATAAGCTTTACAGGTGAATTAAGCTTTGAGATTAATGTTCCAGCAAGGTATGGAAAATATGTTTGGGATAAAGTTATAGAGGCTGGTAAAAAATATAATATTACTCCATATGGAACTGAAACTATGCATGTTTTAAGAGCTGAAAAAGGATTTATTATTGTAGGTCAAGATACTGATGGAAGTGCCACTCCAAGTGATCTAAACATGGATTGGATTGTGTCAAAAAAGAAGGAAGACTTTTTGGGAAAAAGATCATTTATACGCTCAGATACAGCTAGAGAAGATCGAAAACATTTAGTTGGATTATTAATTAATGACAAGAAAACAGTATTACCTGAAGGAAGTCATATAGTTGAGGAAGCTAGCAAGAAGCCACCTATGAAAATGTCAGGCCATATTACCTCAAGTTACTTTAGCCCAACACTTGGTTATCCAATTGCAATGGCTATGCTTAAAAATGGAAAGAATAGGCATGGTGAAACTGTTTTAATACCATTGATGGATGGCAAAATAATAGAGGCAACAATTACTGATAGTGTGTTTTACGATAAAGAAGGAGTTAGACAAAATGACTGATAAAATAATTAGCTCTCCTCTTATTGCTAAAGAAGATTTTCATGCTAATGGTGTCAATATGAGTAGCACAGAGTTTGTTGGAAAGTTAAACTTTAGATGTAACCCTGATAACACTACAATTCTAAATAAAGTTAAAGATATTACTGGTATAAACCTTCCGTTAAAAGCTGGTGAAGTATTTGGTAATAATGAATATAGAATTCAATGGTTAGGACCGAATGAGTGGATTATTCAATGCGCTGATGACGAGAAAGATGGATTAATTGATAATATTAAATCGCAGTTGTCTGACGAACATTACAGTATTACTGACATTTCAGATTATTATTTAACAATTAGGTTAAGTGGAAAAAATAGCAATGAAATATTAAGCAAGGGAACATCTCTAGATCTTAAAACTTATATATGTAACAAAGATATGTGCGCTCAAACATATATAGCAAAAGCAACCGTACTTATTGATCGACTTTCAAATGAGCCTATGTACGATATATCAGTAAGATGGAGTTATGCAGAATACTTATGGGAATGGCTTGTAGACGCCTCCTATGAGTTTATAGAGTAGATTTTATATTTGTGATTAGGTCTATATCAGCAGTTTTAATAAGTGGAATACTTAAAAAATGCCCAAACTGTGGTAAGGGAAATATATATTCAAAATATTTAAAAGTTAATGATCATTGTATCAAATGTAGTGAAGAGCTTTATTCATATAGAACCGATGACTTCGGTCCTTGGCTATCAATAATTATGGGTGGCCATATAATTGTACCTCTTGTTCTCTGGGTGGAACAAGACTACGCATTAGACTTGTGGTTACAGGCATTAATTTGGATTCCTTTAACCATACTTACTGTTTTATTTTTACTTCCAATATCAAAGTCGATCTGCCTATCTATATTGTGGCGATTAAAGATGAAAAATAATCAAGATAACCAAGAAAAATAATGAAAATAGCAATTATTGGATCAGGAATTTCTGGCTTAGGCTCATTATATCATTTATCAAAAAAGCATACAATTGATCTTTATGAAGTAGACAAAAGATTAGGAGGTCATACTGAAACCCATACAGTCAAAATCAAGGATAGATATATAAATGTAGATACCGGCTTTATTGTTTGTAATGATTTAAATTACCCAAACATTATTAATTTATTTCAAGAATTGAATGTAAAATTACATAAGACTTCAATGTCTTATAGCTTTTCATCACCTTCTATTTCTTGGTCATCTAATGATTTTGATAATCTTAAGTTGTTATTTAAACCAGCGAAGCTTAAATTATTAATGGATATTGTAAGATTTAATTATTATGCAAAAAAAACTGATCATCTAAATCTTGATTTAGAAGATTGGCTGAAAAAAAATAAATTCACAAAAAAATTTATAAATTCATATGTCCTACCAATGGCAGGAGCAATCTGGTCATCAGATACAAGTAATATTCTAAAGTTTCCAGCCACCACATTCTTAAATTTTTTTAAAAATCATGGTTTATTAAAATTAATCAATAGACCGCAATGGTTCTCAATTTCAAATGGGAGTAAAAGCTATATTGATAAAATTATTTCTAATTCTTCTTTAAGTAATACTTATCTCTCATCTAAAATTAGTATTACTAGAAAAAACAATAAGATTATAATTAACAATAAAAATCATGAGTCTTATTATGATAAAATAATTTTTGCCTGTCACGCCAATCAAGTTGAACCATTGATAAAAGATATTACTAACGAAGAGAAAGTAGCCCTTGATTTATTTGAATATAATAAAAATAGAGTCGTTCTTCATACAGATAAATCATTAATGCCTGAGTCAAAAAAAAATTGGACTGCATGGAATTCCTATAATGATAATCATAATGATTACGTAACCTACTGGATGAATGAGTTGCAAGATCTTGATACCGAGAAAGAAATATTTGTTACTTTGGGGAAATTTAAAGCAATTGAAGACGAGTTAGTCATTAGAAATCTATTTTATGAGCATGTTTCTTATTCTTTCAATACTCTTAAGGGGCAAGAAAAAATCAATAAATTACAAGGATTTAACAACACCTATTATGTTGGAGCACATCTAGGTTATGGATTTCATGAAGATGGACTAACTTCTGCAATAAAAGTCTCTAGTATGATTAATAATGAATAAGTCTAATTTATATATTTTTCTTGGTAAAGTTTTTCATAAACGTGTATTTCCAAAAAATCATGAATTTTTATATAGTTATAAAAGTCTATACTCTAAAAATATTTTATCTTTTTCAAATTATAGTTTTTATAAACAGAAAGATGTTTTTTTTAACTATGATTTTAATACCAAGCAGGTCAATGAAGGCATCATTCCATGGTTAAAAAAAATTAAAACCGATTTTTCATTAAATGATGAGTTTTTAGAATTAAATTTGCTGAAGACCCCTAATATTTTTTTAAAAAAAGCCTTTAATCCTGTATGCTTTTGGTTTGTAAACTATAAAGATAAAACTATTGGTGTTATTGCTGAAGTTACAAATACCTTTAAAGAACAACATTCATACTATTTAAGTAATCAGGGAAATCCTATAACTAAAGACTTGTGGCTTGAAGATGATAAAAAATTATATGTTTCACCTTTTGCAGACAAAATCGGTAGATATAAATTTAATTTTAACCAAGACCCGCTAGCTATAAAAATAAATGAGTATGATCCCCAGGAAAATTTAGAGATCATTACAAGCTTATATGGAGAGTATAGTCAAGCAAGTGGATTTATGAAATTTTTGATGTATATGTCTATAATATATAATTCAACCAAAGTAATTCCTAGAATTCATATTCAGGCTTTATATTTGTGGATTAAGAAATTTAAATTCTATAGTCATAATGGTAATGGTCATGTTAAGTAAAATATTAAAGTCTAGAGTTGAAAGTGCCTTAAAGAATATAAAGACAGGTGAATTAACTATCACTTATCCTGACAAAACTGTGTCTAAATTTGGTGCGGGTATTATCAAGGGTAACATTACATTAAAATCTTGGAAAACTGTTTGGTTAGTTGTAACTCGTGGCGATATTGGTTTAGCTGAAGGATACTTTAATAACTACTGGGAAACAAATGACTTGCTGCAATTACTTGAACTTTTATCAAAAAATCTTGACCACATAACAGACATTGCTGACGGCTCAAAAATCTTTACATTTTTCACTTGGATTTATCATTCATCTAGAATGAACTCTATTAAAGGCAGTAAGAAAAATATTCTTGCTCACTATGATTTAGGTAATAATTTTTATAAATCATGGCTTGATGAAACAATGACCTATTCGTCTGCTTATTTTAACAATAAAGATATTGATCTAAACGAGGCACAGAATAACAAATATCAACTAATTTTAGACAAACTAAATATACAACCTGGTAGCCATATACTTGAAATTGGTTGTGGTTGGGGTGGATTTATAGAATTTGCTTCTTTACAAGATTACAAAGTAACAGGTATCACAATTTCAAACGAGCAGTATGAGTTTGCACAAAATAGAATAAAGAATCTTCCAAATAATCCTGAAATTATTTTACAGGACTATAGATTAACCAAAGGTCAATATGATGCAGTTGTTTCAATTGAAATGTTTGAGGCAGTTGGATCAAAGTATTGGGAAAAGTATTTTGAAAAAATCAAAGAACTATTAAAACCACAATCAAAAGCACTAATTCAAACAATTACGATAGCAGATGATTTGTTTAAAAAGTATATTAAAGAACCAGATTTTATACAGGCCTATATATTTCCAGGCGGGGAAATGGCCTCAGACAGTAAATTCAAATCATATGCCAAACTTTACAATTTTGAATCCTTAGATAAAAATTCTTTTGCAATAGACTATGCAAAAACATTAGAAGGTTGGTTTCATAATTTTAACAATAATTGGAATATGATTTCAGACATGGGTTTTAATGAACAGTTTAAAAGGCTGTGGGATTTTTACTTAGCTTATTGTCGTGGAGGCTTTCTATCGACTAGAATAGATGTTTCTCAATATCTATTAAAGAAGCAGAGTTAAAATCAAGAAACGAAGGCTCTCTCTTGAACAAAGGTTCCAGCTATTTTTGTGCTTCCTTCTTGCCAACCTTTATTATTAAAATACATTTTCATTTCATTATTAAAATCAATTGAACCACAGATCATTATTTTGTCAGTCTTAGGACTTGCATCTTTTAGTATCATCTTCTTCTCTATCAATAATTGTACTCTTCCTTCTAGCTCGCTACTTTCTCTAGTAGTAGAGCAGTAAAAATTACTTGCAGTTGATGCAATAAATTCTTTAAAACATGTTTGTTCAGCTATTAAGCGAGTTGTCCAAACTATATTCACATTATCAAATGAATTAAATAGCTCGGGGTCTCTTAGTAAGCTTATATAAGGTGCGATTCCAGTACCGGTAGCTAACAACCATAGATTGCCACCAAGTTCAAGATTAGCTAGCGTGAGTGTGCCAGTTGGCTTATCCCCTACAAAAACCTCATCACCAATTTTAATATTTTGTAAGATGCTAGTTAATGGTCCGCCTTGAACCTTAATACTTAAAAATTCAAGAAAGTTATCATATGGTCCGCTAGTAATGCTGTAGGCTCTTTTTGGTATAACTGATTCCGCATTTTCAATTCCGACCATTGTAAACTCTCCAGCAGAAAACCTAAAAGTAGCAGGGCGTTCAGTTCTGAAACGAAATAATCTCTCAGTATAATGCTCAACTTCAGTTACTTTTACTAACATATCGAATTTGGATTGTAAGGTAATAAGTATTACAAATTGAATACTATGCAATAGTTATTGTTAATAATAGATATAAAGTTTACGATTATTCAATGTTAAGAGTTTTTGTTATTAGATTGCTGATAAAGATAGTTAGATTTTTTTACCGAACCAAGTCTGCTAATAATGCAAAATTAATGAATGATCCTCGGGTTGATCCACGCATTAAAAAAAATTTTTGGTTTGATATTCCTGTAAGACCATCATTTAAGAGTCGAGAAGAGATGATGAAATATTATAGCTCTAGCCATATGAAGAGAGAATATAAAATAATAGAAAATTTTTCTGAAGTTTATGATGATAAAAAATTAGCACCCTTAGAAGGACTAAGAATAGAAACAAAAGAAATAAAGTCATTACCAGACAACAATATTATCAATATTCAATTTATTAGACCTGATAATGATGAAAACCTACCATGTGTTTATTATATTCATGGGGGTGGTATGGAAGTCTTATCTTGTTATCATGGTAATTATAGAGCTTGGGGTAGGCTATTGGCACATCAAAATGTTGCAGTTGCAATGGTCGATTTTAGAAATGCTACTATGCCTTCCTCTGTAAAAGAAGTTGCTCCATTTCCAGCTGGGTTGAATGATTGTATGTCAGGTTTAAAATGGCTACATGAAAACAGTGAGTCTCTAAAGATTGATAAAACTAAAATAGTTGTTGCTGGTGAAAGTGGTGGAGGGAACTTAACTTTAGCTATGGGTATGTCATTAAAGAATGAGGGCAAGCTAGATATGATTAAAGGTCTCTATGCACTGTGTCCATATATAGCAGGTATTTGGCCATTGGATTCAAATCCTTCATCAATATCAAATAATGGAATTTTTTTAGATCTTTCAGATAATTCAGGTCCGGTATCGTATGGTATCGAGGAACTAAAGAATAAAAATCCACTAGCGTGGCCAGGCTTTGCGAAAATTGAAGATGTTCAAGGTTTTCCTAAGACTCATATTCATGTCAATGAGTGTGACCCATTAAGAGATGAAGGTTATAATTTTTATAAATTATTAAAAGAGGCGGGGGTCGATACTAATATGACTGAAGCCAAAGGCACCATTCATGCGGTTGAATTATTTGTGACATTATGTCCAGATTTATCGCTTGCAACAGCAAAGAACTTAGCTAGCTTTACAATTTCTTAGAATAATTATCTTCTACTTATGCGAAAAATTGCTATTCTCTCGTTTTTTTTATTCTTTATTATCAATAATATTATGGCACAAGAAAATAGTCGACCATCTCATCATCTAGAAGATGGAACTTTTACAAATACTACAGGTATTTCTAATAACAAGTCATACAAAGAAATCTATAACTGGGTGACGGATAAAAATAGAAATAAGCCTGCTCCTTATGATTTTAAAATAGTAAATCCAAATTTTGATTTAATTAATCATGCAAATAAATCAAAAAATGTTACTTGGATTGGTCACGCAACATTTCTATATCAAAACCAAGAATTAAATATTTTAACTGACCCCCATCTAACCCTTAGAGCATCACCATTTAGTTTTGCAGGACCAAAAAGATACACACCACCTGGTATGAATTTTGATCAACTTCCTAATATTGATGTTGTGACTATTTCTCATAATCATTATGACCATTTAGATATTAAAACTGTAAGAAGAATTGCTAAAGACAACCCCGAGGCAATTTTTTTAGTACCTCTGGGTTTAAAGAAATGGTTTCTTAATCAATCAATCCAAAATGTTGTAGAGTTAGACTGGTGGGAAGAGTATGTAGTTAAAGGTACAACTATAACTTTTACTCCTGTGCAACATTGGTCATCCAGAACACTATTTGATCGTAATAAATCATTATGGGGTGGGTGGCATTTTAAAAATAAGCATCACAGTTTAATTCATTTGGGCGATACAGGTTATACGGATGATTTTAAAGAAATTAACAAAAGATTAGGATCGGTAGACTTTGCCTTGATACCAGTTGGTGCTTATGAACCAAGATGGTTCATGAAATTTTCACATATGGATCCTACAGAAGCAACACAAGCATTCATTGATTTAGATGCCAAAAAAGCTATTGGTATGCATTGGGGTTGTTTTATTTTAACTGATGAGCCAGTAACAGAGCCACCAAAACTTCTTAAAGATGCAATTGTATATAAATCATTACCAGAGGATCTGTTTATAACAGTCAGTCACGGTGAAACAGTTATTCTTGATTAACTGTTTTTTGAATCTCAATGCACTCTTGTTCACCTGAACAACAAGGATCAATATTTGTTTTACAAACAGGACATTGCGCATGCCCATGAACATCTATAGGTTGAATGGATGTGTTACACCATAGGCAAATTTGATTTTGATTCATATAATTAATTATTAATTAAAATAAAGTATTAAGGAAGGTAAAACTTTTCATATTTAACTAAATTATTTTTGTGGAGTTACTAAGTACTTCTTACCTGTTGCTTGCTTAGCATAAGATTTAATAATTTCAGGCTGAAGCATTTCTTCAAAAGAAAGCTCTTGTGTATATGAGCTAGCAAAAGTAGTTTTAATTTCTTTAGCTACTCTTTGTCTCATTGCTAAGAATTTTTCCGTACCTAACTTTCCAATCATTGGGGTTAATAACCATCCTCCAAGACCCCATGACATGCCATAAGCTCTTTTTAGAATTGTTGGAGATTGATCTAGACCACCATAAATATAAACTTGTTTATAAGTGTCAGAACCATATCCACTATATTTTTTAGTTGTTTTGTTAGCAGCTATTTCCATTGCAGCCAATATCTGTCCTGGTAGCTCTCCATTATTGCCTCCACCAGTAGCATCAAAGCCTAAAGTTGCTCCTGTTGCTAGTAAGGCTGTTACCAGTTGATCCATAAAGTCAGAATCGTTAGTATTGCAGATATGTTCTGCACCTAAATTTTTAAGAATTTCGACCTGTTCTGATTTTCTAACTATATTCACCAAAGGAACAGAATCATCTTTACAAATTTTTACAAGCATCTGCCCTAGATTGGAGGCAGCAGCCGTATGAACTATAGCAGTATGATTTTCCATTTTCATAGTTTCAATAAATGATAAAGCTGTTAATGGATTAACAAATGAAGAGGCTGCTTCTTGAGAAGTAGTTCCATCTTCCATAACTAAGCAACTTGTAGCTGGAACACATCTGTATTGAGAATACATTGAACCACCTGCAAGACCTACTGTCTTTCCAATGAGGCCTTTAGCGTTCGCACCAGCATCTAAGATGACTCCTGACCCTTCATTTCCAACCTGCATAGATTCATCCAGTCTAGGTTTCATTGCGCCTATTAATCCAGGATGTATTTTTATCGATGTAATTGTTTCATCGCCACTGCCTGTGACATTAATTGTATTAAGGTCTGCCGCAAAACTTAGAAGAAGACCAAGATCTGATGGATTGATAGGAGCTGCTTCTACCCTAATAAGAACTTCGTCATTTGAAGGTATAGGCTTTGCAACTGTAGCAATAGATATTTCTATATTTCCTTCACTGGTTACTTTGGATCTTATTTCTTTTGAAGTTTGGTCTGACATTTTTGGCTTCCTTTTGTAGCTTGCTATTTAAGAATGTATTAATTATTTTTAGTATAATACACCGCTACTGGCAGAGTTAAAGGAAAATTCATATTTAAAATAAATTGAGGACTAATTTATTTTATTTAACTTGGGCTAAAATTTTTTTATTTGTATCGCTAAAATTTTGAATAGAATCAAAAATAGGTTTTAATGTTTTACCGTGATTGCTGAGTGAATATTCTACTTTTGGAGGAATTATCTCGAATACTTTTCTATGAATAAAATTATTTTTCTCAAGATCTCTTAATTCTTTCGTTAACATTTGTTGAGTTATTGGAGAAAGATCTCTTTTAAGTTCACCAAATCTTTTTGGCCCATTTTGTAGGTTAAAAAGTATGACTAATTTCCACTTGCCACCAATTAACTGCAATGTCTTTTGTATTGGACAGAATTTTGCTTCAGTCATTTTTTTACAGTATGTTTATATATACTAGTATGATTTATGTTAGTACTTGTCAATAACCTACTAATATATATAGTCGCAATTCAATTAGGGGAATCAACATGAAAGCAGCAATAAGTGAAAAAAAACCTTTCCTCGTAAAGGTCGAAGAAGGCAAATCATATTTTTGGTGCTCTTGTGGCCAAAGCACAAAACAACCGCTATGCGATGGTTCTCATAAAGGCACGTCATTTTTACCGCTTAAATATGTAGCAACTGAAAACAAAGACATATATTTTTGCGGTTGTAAGCAGACAAAAAAACAACCATTTTGCGATGGATCTCACAACAAATTATAAAGAAAAGGTTAATTATGAAAAATTTAGATAACAAAATTAATAATATTTTAGGAGGTATAGATCTTCTAGCTCCATGGGTAATTAGATTAGGATTAGGTATTGCGTTTATAATTCATGGTTACAATAAATTTCCTTTACCTCCTCAAGGATTAATCAATTATTTTGGGTTTTCGCCTGCTTTAGCAACATTTGTAGCATTATCAGAAGTTTTTGCAGGACTTATTATTATTGTGGGAGGATTGCTTAACAATTCTTTAGGCAATTTAATTACTAGACTTGGTGGCTTGATGGTTGTCGTGATAATGATATTTGCTTTTAGTATCGCACATCAGGAATGGTTCATTACAGTTAAATTATTCACAAGTGAGCAAATATTTTTATTTCTTATAGGCTTATTCTTTTTGATAAAGGGAAACAAATAAATGAATGAAGATATAAAAAGAATTTTTATTGATACAGTCACTACATATAATTACTCAGATAAAGTAGTTGAAGATAGTTCTTTAAAAGAATTATATGAGCTTACTAAATGGGGAGCAACTTCATTTAACTGTAGTCCACTAAGACTTGTATTTTTAAAATCTGAAGAAGCTAAGAATAGAATTGATCCTTATCTAATGGACTCGAATAAAGTCAGTGTTAAAAACGCACCGGTTTGTGTAATTATTGGAATGGATACTATGTTCTTTACAGATCTTCCAAAAAATTTTACGGCTATGGATGCTAAAGTTTTTTTTGAAAACAATGAAGAGCTTGCTTATGCAACTGCATTTAGAAATAGCAGCCTTCAAGCTGGATATTTTTTAAAAGCAGTCAATGCATTGGGTTTAGATACTGGTGCAATGAGTGGGTTTGATAATAAAGGTGTTGATAATGAATTTTTCAAAGATACATCAATACAAAGCAATTTTATATTTACACTTGGTTATGGAATAGAGCCTAAAGGACATCCTAGAGGTGCAAGGTATAATTTTGACGAAGTAGCTAAGATTATTTAATTAAATTATTCATATGGAGTTAACCTCAGTAAAAAAAATTATTGAACCAATGCCAGCATCTGATGGTGCTGGAGTGAAGCTCAAAAGGGCCATAGGAACTCCAGAGCTTGATTATTATGATCCTTTTTTAATGCTGGATGAATTTGGATCAGACAATGCTGAAGATTATGTTGCAGGCTTTCCTCCGCATCCTCATAGAGGCATCGAAACAGTAACGTATATGTTAAAGGGTGAGTTTGAGCATGAGGATAGCACTGGAGCAAAAGGAAGAATGGCATCCGGTGATGTACAATGGATGAAAACAGGCCGAGGAATAATTCACTCAGAAATGCCAGCGATGAGTGAAGGTAAACTCCAAGGGTTTCAACTTTGGATAAATATGCCAGCTGAATTTAAAAAAAATAAACCTGAGTATATCTATATTGATAGCAAGCAAATGCAGATATACAAAGATTTAGATAAAAAGATTACTATAATCGCAGGTAAATTTAAAGATATAGAAGGTCCTGTCAGCAAACATAATGTTGAACCAATTTACTTTGATGTTGAGCTAAATGAAGGAAAAGAGTTCAATTTTGAACTTTCATCAACACATAATTCATTTATTTATTTAGTTGATGGAGATATTAAAATCGGTGATCAAACACATGAACCCATTCAAAACTCAAAACTAATTATTCTTAACAAAGAAAAAAATCTTGATGTTCTTGCTCTTAAAAATTCTAAATTTTTACTAATATCAGGTAAGCCAATTGGCGAACCTATAGCTCGTGGTGGTCCATTTGTAATGAACACGGAAGCAGAAATACAAGAAGCCATTCAAGATTTCCATAATGGTACATTTGCTAAATATTAAGCTGCTAAAAGATTAATATAAGTTTCTTTAAGTCTTGCTACGTCTCGAGTTCTTATTAACT
>JADHQW010000028.1 GCA_016777705.1 Alphaproteobacteria bacterium
CAGTAACCCCGGACCATGGCTTTG
Organism: Alphaproteobacteria bacterium; assembly: GCA_016777705.1. Lineage (GTDB taxonomy): Bacteria > Pseudomonadota > Alphaproteobacteria > Puniceispirillales > Marisalimonadaceae > Marisalimonas. The sequence continues at coordinate 25 of JADHQW010000028.1, forward strand.
TCTACTGTAGACAAGGTTGTAGACAAGCTTTTTATCATTGACGGACTCACTGTATTTGCTAAGCTATTGATATTGTTGGAGTTTAGATAAAACCATTGCTCTGGTTAGGCATCGCACCTCCCTCAGGGCGCACCATACACCACCGCTAACCAATTGAACTGTAAGCATATTATATGTAACAGCCAACTGGTGTGAAAGATTATGAGAAATAAATGTGTAACAAATCATGTGATGAAACGTGATAATAAATATTATTATGTTCGTCATATCCCATGCGATTTAACCCAACATTATTCAGTTCAAAGATTATGTTTTAGTTTGAAGACTAATTCAGATTCAACTGCAATTAGATATTCTAAATCAATTACTCAAAGGTTAGATGATTATTGGTTTGGTATTCGTCTGAAGAATATGAATGTACCTGCAGTAGATAAGGTTAAATTAGATAATGTAATTAATGATGATACTCCAAAGATTTCTGATGCATTAGAGTTATACCTAAAACTGAAAGGTCTTGGTAAGGACAAAACCTTCATAAGAACTGCCAATAGAAATATTCAATATGTAATTAAAGCTATAGGGAATAAATCATTGAAATCATATTGATCATCTAATGACATAAACTAAAAAATGCTTCTGTACCTATTGTGCTAGAATTGTCTCAGCTAAATTTGACCAATATTGTGCGCCAATAGGAAGTAATTCATCATTAAAATCATAATGTGCACTGTGCAGTTTTTCAGAATTTATACCCGCACCTAACCAAATATATGCACCTGGTTTTTCTTGAAGCATATATGAAAAGTCTTCAGATCCCATAGTAGGTGTTTCTTCTGTATTAATTGAATTTTTTCCAAAAGTATTCTGAAAAATTTTAGCTGCAAGTTGGGCGCTTTTTATGTCGTTAATAGTAGGAGGATATCCAGGTCTTATTTCAACATTAACTTTACAGTTGTTAATAGCGCAAGCGTTAGTCACAACATTCTTAATTTTACTTAACATTATTTCTCTTGTAAAATTATTTGTAGATCTTAACGTACCCCCAATTTGAACAGTATCTGGAATAACATTAAAAGCAGAGCCACCTTCAATTTTAGTTAGCGAAAGAACTGCTTTTTCAAAAGGATCTAACTGCCTTGAAATCAAAGTTTGAAGGCCTATTATAGTGAGCCCAGCTGAAACAATTGGATCATTAGAAAATTGAGGTTGAGCTGCATGTCCTCCTTTACCCTCAATTGTTATAACTAAAATATCTCCACCTGCCATTGTAAACCCTTTATGAACAACAGCTTCCCCTATAGGAACACCAGGCCAATTATGTATTCCCCAGACGCTATCAATTTTAAATTTATTGAATAAACCATCATTGATCATAGATTTTGCACCTGCGTTACCTCCTTCTTCAGCTGGTTGAAAAATACAATAAACTTTTCCATAAAAATTCTTTGTTTCTGATAAATATTTAGCTGCACCCATTAACATTGTTGTATGCCCATCATGGCCACAAGCATGCATTCTTCCTTCATTTTTAGATGAATAAGCCAGGTTAGTTTTTTCCGTCATTGGAAGAGCATCCATATCTGCTCTAATTCCAATAGATTTATTGCTTGTGCCATTATCCTTTCCATAAATAACTCCTATTAACCCGGTTCCGCCAAATCCTCGATGTACCTCAATGCCAAATTCATTAAGTTTACTAGCAATAAAATCAGAAGTACCTTTTTCTTCATAAGCTATTTCTGGGTTTTGATGAATATGATGTCTCCATTTCTTCATCTGGGGTAACAAATTATTAATTGTTTTGTTGATATTCATTTTTATTCCATACAATAATTATTTTGGTTTTAAATTCTTAATGCGTCCTTAATTATCTATAGTTAAGCAAGTCAATTTATTTAATTAAAATTTGTATTAACTTGACTGTAATAAATTTTATCTAAATGATTTAAATCATCAAGGTTTAATTTAAATCAAAAGATTTTAAAAATAATTAACAATTGATATTTTAGACTTTGAAAACTTTAGTAGAACAAAATAAGGTTAATAAATGGCTGATATTAGATTAGACTATGAAAATGAATTTCCAATACAAATTGAAGCACCTGACATAAGTGCATACAAGTCAGGCAATATTGGAGTTGATTATATTTACACTTTTGATTCTGGTAAAGAAGGCCCACATATATTTATTTCCGCAGTAGTTCATGGAAATGAACCTTGTGGAGCAATAGCTTTAGATTGGTTGTTTAAAAAAGATGTAAGACCAGTTAAAGGAAAATTATCTTTAGGTTTTATGAATGTTGAAGCTTATTTAGCATATGATCCTAATAATCCCAATAGAACTAGATGGATTGACGAAGATTTTAATAGACTATGGGGGCCAGGTATTCTGGATGATTTTTCTAGATTAAAAACAAGTGAGTTTGAAAGAGCTAGAATTGTAAGACCAATAATAAATGATGCAGATTTTTTATTAGACATTCATTCAATGCAAAAACCTTGTGTTCCTTTAATGATGGCTGGAATGAAAGCTAAAGGATTGACCTTTGCTAAATTAGTTGGAATGAATATAGCTACTATTTCAGATAGTGGTCATAAAGAGGGCATGAGAATGAGGGACTTTAGCGACTTTTCCGATCCTAATAGTAAAAAAAACGCTTTATTAGTAGAATGTGGACAGCATTGGGAAAAATCATCTGAAACAATAGCAATTGAGACGGCTATTAGGTTTATAAAAAGTGCTGGTATTATGAATGATGAGTTTGGAATGGAGTATTTGTCTAATTCAAAAAATGACGATCAAATAAGTTTTTACAAAGTTGGAGAAATAATAACAATTAAAACTGAAAAATTTAAATTTAGTAAAGATTGGCAAGGGTTTGATAATTTAGATAAAGGAACAATTATTGCCTATGATGATGAAGAACCTATATATGCCCCTTTTGAAAAAACAATTCTCATAATGCCAACAAAGAGATTATTAGTTGGAAAAACAGCAGTCAGACTTGCTTATCAAATAAAACAAAATGGATTATAAAAATTATTCAGATATTTCATTTATTGAAAAAGGTATAAATGAACTAGCAAAATTAACAGAACCAAATAGACCATACACTAGGTTAGTTTTTAGTAATGAATTTTACCAAGCCAGAGAATGGTTACATAAAGAATATCTATCTTTAGGTTTATCAATATCAACTGATGAAGCTGGCAATTTAATAGGTCTTTTAGAATCAAAGTTAAATACAGATAATGTTGTAATAATTGGTTCTCATTTAGATACTGTTCCGGCAGGAGGTCGGTATGATGGAATTGTAGGCGTTGTTTCAGGGCTAAATGTAATTAAATATATAATAGAAAAAAACATTGAATTACCATTCAATTTGGCTGTTTACGATTATTTAGGTGAAGAACTGAATAGTTGGGGTGTTTCTTGTATAGGAACGAGAGGAATTGGAGGTTTTTTAAATAAAGATATTTTGAATAGAGTAGATTCATATGGAAGAGTTTTATGTCAAGAAATTGATAAAATAGGAGGCAATTCAAATTTATTGAGCGGTCCACTTCCAAAAATAAAAAATATAGTTGCCTGTTTAGAATTACACATAGAACAAGGTAAAGTCTTAGAGAAAAATCATTTAGAAATTGGAATCGTTAGATCAATTCCAAATATATCTCGACATCATGTAATTATTAAAGGTCAGGCTGGGCATAGTGGAACTGTTCTTATGAATGAAAGGGTAGATGCATTAGTTGTCGCATCTGAATTGATTATTTATGTGAACTCAATAGCATTAGAAATATCTATGGAAAGTAATTCCCATTTTGTAGCCACAGTTGGCAAGATTAATGTATATCCAAATTCAGCTACAATTATTCCTGGTGCTATAGATTTAACAATTGATTTAAGATCGGTTAGTGATATTGCCAGAGAAAAATTTTTAGATGGTATAAAAAATAAATTAATATTTTTAGAAAAGAAATATGAATGTGAACTTCATATTAATGATTTAGCTTTTGCACCATACGTTGAAATGGATAAAAAGATAAATTTACTATTTAAAAAATCATGCGATTATTTTAATTTATCAAGTAAATTAATTGATAGCGGAGCAGGACATGATACTGCACATCTGGCTCGTGTTGCACCTGCTTCAATGATCTTTATACCCTGCAAAGGCGGTTTAAGTCATTGTCCTGAAGAGTTAGCAAAGCTTGATGATATTGCAAAAGGAACAGCAGTTATAACTAAGTTAGTTTTAGGCTTAGCAAAGATAAATTAAATTTATTACTAATTTTTTAACTATTAAGATGACATGCAGAAAAATGGTTTGGAGACACTTCTTTATAACTCGGTTTATCTGTAATGCATTTATTAGTAGAAAATTTACAACGAGGATGAAAATAACAGCCACTTGGAGGATTTATTGGGGATGGTATTTCACCTTTTATAGGAGTATAAATTTTTTTCTTTGTATCTAAAGTTGGAACGCCTTCAAGTAGAGCTTTAGTATATGGGTGATTAGGATGGCTAAAAATTTCATCAGATGATGCTGTTTCAACTATTTGTCCTAAATACATTACTACAACTCTATCTGCAATATGTTGAATTACTCCAATGTCATGGCTAATAAACAAATAAGTTAAGTTTAAATCTTGTCTTAATTTTAAAAATAAATTTATAACTTGAGCTTGAATAGAGACGTCTAAAGCAGCTATTGATTCATCACAAACAATAAATTCAGGAGAAACAGCTAGAGCTCTAGCTATTCCAATTCTTTGTCTTTGACCACCTGAGAATTGATGAGGAAATCTATCCATAGCATCAGTGCCAAGTCCAACTTTATTAAGAATATCTTTAACAAAGTATTTTTTATCTTTTTTAGATATAAGTTTGTGGTGAATTGGAGCTTCAGAAATTATATCAATAATTTTCTGTCTTGGATTTAATGAAGAAAAAGGATCTTGAAAAATCATTTGTATTTTTAAGTCAATATGACTGTTGTGTTTATAATTTCCTTCATCAAAACCAGAATAATGTTGGTCATGAAAATCTAATTTCCCAGAAGTAAGAGGTAAAATTCCAGCTATCATTCTGCCCAAAGTAGATTTTCCACATCCAGATTCCCCTACAACACCAACCACCTCTCCAGAGGTGACATTAAATGAGACATTGTCAACGGCATGAACAACTTCTTGATTATAAAAATTTCCAAACATATTTACTACTTTAGAAGCTATGTCTATAGGTTTAACAAAATTTTTTGAAACTTGAAGAACTTTTAATATATCAGTCATTTTCTAATATCCTTAAAGTTAAAGCATCTAATCACTCTAGAATCTGATTGATTTGTCTCAATAGGTTTTTCAATTTTACATTTTTCAATAGTTTTAGTACATCTGTCATGAAAAGCACAGCCAATTGGAAGTTCTAACATTGAAGGAACCATTCCTTCAATTTGATGCAGAGGTTCCCCTTTTTTATTTTGACTTGGGACACTTTTTATCAAACCAATAGTATATGGATGCATTGGTTTATTAATAATATCATCAACTGATCCTTGTTCTACGATTCTACCTGCATACATCACACATATTTTAGAAGCTATTCCTGCAACCACAGCAAGATCGTGGGTAATCCAAAGTAGAGCCGTCCCTGTTTTTTTACAAAGTTCTTGCATTTCATATATAACTTGTCCCTGTATTGTAACGTCTAGGGCAGTAGTTGGTTCGTCCGCAATAATCAAATCTGGCTTATTAAGCATAGCTATAGCAATACAAACTCTTTGTCGCATTCCTCCTGAGAATTGATGGGGATAAGCTTTCATTCTTTCTTCAGGAGACGAAATGCCAACTAATCCGAGAGTATCTCTACATCTTCTAAAAGCTTCCTGGTTTGATATGTTTTTATCATGTGCTTTAATGGTTTCTATCATTTGTGTATCAATTCTTAAAACAGGATTTAATGTCATCATTGGATCTTGAAAGATCATAGCTAACCTATTTCCTCTTAAGCTTTGCATTCGATTTGAAGAAGCATTTAATAGAGGTTCATTTTTAAAGTTAATACTTCCTGAAACTATTCTACCTGGAGCATCAATTAAACCTATAATAGAAAAACCAGTTATAGATTTTCCAGAACCAGATTCTCCAACTAAACCTACAATTTCTCCTTTTTTAATTTTAAAACTAATATCATCTACAGCTTTTATAAGTCCTGCCTTAGTAAAAAAATGAGTTTTTAGATTTTTAATTTCAAGAATTGTTTCCATGGTTTTACTTTTTAAGACGAGGGTTATACATATCTCTTAATTGATCGCCAACTAAATTAATGGAAACAATTGTAATCAAAAGAGCAACACCAGGAAAAATACTTATCCAAAAATCACCTGTATGCATATATTGAAATCCATTTCCTATTAATAAACCTAGAGAAGGTTCAGTGATAGGAAGCCCGAGGCCTAGAAAACTTAGAGTTGCTTCAAGTGAAATCGCATGAGCTGTCTGTAAAGTCCCTACAACAATTAAGGAAGGCATACAGTTTGGTAAAATATGATTAAACATGATTTTTTTATTGCCTAACGCTAAGCACTGAGCTGCTTCAGCGTATTCTTTACTTCTTTCAACTAATGCAGCTGCTCTAGCTGTTCTAGCATAATACGCCCATTGGACAAGAACAAGAGCGATAATAGTCTTTTCAATACCTTTACCAAATGCAGCTAGAATAATTAATGCCATCAATATAGATGGAAAGCTAAGCTGAATATCAACGATTCTCATTATAAAAGTTTCATACTTTCCTCCAAAAAATGCTGCAGAAATTCCAAAAATTGTTCCAATAATGAGAGCAAATATAGCTGACATAACACCAACACCAAGGCTTACTCTTAGTCCATAAAAAATAGCAGACAGCATGTCTCTTCCTGCACCATCTGTTCCAAGAATAAAAATATCTCCTGCAAAATTTTTAGCCATGGGTGGTAATCTACTATCCATTATACTTACTTTAGATAAGTCATAAGGATCAGATGGTGATATTAAGGGGGCAAAAATCGCTATAAGAACAATAGCAATTAAAATTAATAAAGAAATTACAGCAACTTTACTTTCTGAAAAATCAGACCAAAATTTATACATAAATACATTTATAATTTTTGAATTACTGTCTGTATTTAACATTTAATTTGATCCTTGAATTCTAACTCGAGGGTCCAGAAGAGTATAAAGTATATCTACTAGAAGATTAAGAAAGACAAAGAAAATAACAATTATCATTAAGTAAGCAACTATTACAGGCCTATCTAAATTATAAATAGAATCAATTATTAATTTTCCCATTCCTGGCCAAGCAAAAACAGTTTCTGTAACAGTTGAAAATGCTATTAATGATCCAAATTCAAGTCCAATGATTGTAACAATTGGGATTAAAATATTTTTTAAAAGATGTACATTGATTACTCTACTTTCAGCAACTCCTTTAGCTCTCGCAAATTTAATATAATCTTGATGAATAATTTCTCTAGTTCCAGCTCTAGTTAGTCGAATTACTGAAGAAAGCTTAAATAATGCAAGGTTTAGGGCTGGTAAAAAAATATGAGACAAACCATCTAAAGTGAATAAAGAACTTTTAACACCTAAAAATGAACCTATTTCACCTCTACCAGTTGATGGAAGCCATCCTAAATAAACAGCAAAAAACATAATAAAAATTATTCCTACCCAGAAAGTTGGCATAGAAAAACCTAAAATCGAACCAGCCATTATTGTTTTACTTATTTTACTCTCTGGTTTTAGCCCAGCATAAATTCCAAGTGGAATAGCAAATATTAGTGATATAAATAAAGAAAACAATGCTAATTCTATTGTTGCGGGCATCCGCTGAACAATTAATTTAAGAGCAGGTTCTCCAAAAATAAAAGATGTGCCTAAATCACCTTTAAATGCATTCATTAAAAAGTACCAATATTGTTCAGTAATTGGTTTATCAAGACCTAATTCTTTTATTACTCTTTCAACTTCTGCTTGATCAGCTTCGGGGTTTATTAACATTTCTACAGGGTCACCCACAAGGTTTACCCCACTAAAAACTAATAAAGACATTATAAATAAAACTATAATACTTTGTGTAGATCTTCTTAATATAAATGCTGTCATATGATGAACTTTAAACTATATTTAGGTTTTAAAAACCCAGAACACTTAAGCTCTGGGTTTTATTACTTATTTAAAATTTTAGTTATTACTTATCCCCATGACTAGGGTGTATTCATCAGTTCTAGGTTGGTAACTAAGGCTTGATTTTGCTGCCCAAGTATTCATTTGATAATGAATTGGGATAACGCCATAGTTCTTGCCAACAGCTATTTCTGTAGCTTCGGCAAGTAATTTTCCTCTTGCATCTGCATTTACTGTTGATAATGCTTGTTGTATTATTTTATCAACAGCAGGGTCAGAATGTCTTCCTCTATTTGCTCTTCCCATACCAATAGATTTGTCATAGGTATGCAACAAAGCTCTTAAAGGTGATGATGCTTCACCTGAACCAGCACCCCATCCTAAAAGCATAAAGCTAAATTCAGGACTCTTATTTGGACCACCAGCAGAGGCTCTTTTAAAATAAACAGATTTAGGCATTGTCTCTACTTTTGTTTTAATGCCAATTCTTGAAAGCATTTGAGCTAAAGCTTCAACAATTTTTGCATCATTAATATATCTATCATTAGGTCCATGGATTGTCATTTCAAATCCATTTCCATAACCTGCATCAGCCATAAGTTTTTTTGCTGCTTTAGTATCATATGGATCAGGTTTCATATTTGGAGAAACACCATGGAAACCTGCTGGCAATAACTGTCCAGCTTTTAAAGCTATTCCTTCCATTACTTTTGCTACCATAGCATCACGATTTATGGCAAGTGAAATAGCTTTTCTTATCCTTACATCCATCAAAGGATTTTTTATTTCGCCGCCACCAATAGCTTTGATATAAGGAGAATTTTCTCTAAATTGATCTAGGTGTATATATATCACTCTGTTAGAAGGGCCGCTTGTAAGTGTTAAAGAAGCGTTCTTTTTTAATCTTGCTACATCTAACGGTGGAACACTGTCAATAAGATCAACGTCTCCTGCTAATAACGCTGCAATTCTTGCTGGGCCAGTTTTAATAGGCTTAAATAACACTTTATTAAATGCTGGTTTTCCTTTTAATGCGCCATGATAATTTGGATTTGCTTTAAGGACAATTTTATCTCCTGGAACCCATTCAACAAACTTGTAAGGACCAGTTCCTATTGCCGCCTTACCACTATTATAATCAGAAGTTGATGCACCTTCACCGTATTTTTTTGAGATTATTTTAACAGTAGATAAATCATTTGGCATTAATGGGTAGGGTTTTTCAGTTTTTATATGAATAGTATGACTATCAATTTTTACAAAAGTTTTGCCTTTAAGATATGTTCCAAATCCTGAAGGTGACTTAGGCACATTTGCTGCGCGTTTCGATGTAAATACTACATCGTCTGCAGTGAAATCACTTCCATCATGCCATTTAACACCTTTACGAAGTTTAAATTCCCAAGTAGTATCATTAATTGGTTTCCAAGTAACTGCAAGATTTGGGTAGTGTTGTTGATTTTCATCTGATCCTACTAAAGTATCAAATATATGAGCTGATAAACTATTATTAGGCCCAAGATTATGATAATGAGGGTCTATTGAGCTAGGCTCTGATTTTAGTCCAACAGTTAGGTCTTTTGCTACAGCCATGCTAGATAAAACACATCCAATCATTATTATTAAAATTCTATTTAAAATATTCATTGTATCCTCCCTGGATAATTTTAATTATTATTTTATAAATTTTATTAAAAGTCTAGTTTAATATTGTAAAAATTATTTTTTACGAGCTTGTCATTAATTTGATATTTAATTTGAATTTTTAAAAAATATTTAATATGTTAATTATTCTAAAAGGAGCTTATTATGCATTATACAAAAGTTTTAGAACAATTACCTGAATTAGAACTCTTTCAAGATACAGAGCTTAATTTAACTATTTCCTATAGATATAGAAAAGAAGACAATAATATACCAATTTTATTTTTACATGGCTTTAATGGAAATAGTAAAAGTTGGGGATATCAATTTAACTTTTTTAAAAACAAGAAATCTGTAATAGCTGTTGACGCTCCTGGATTTGGAAAGTCAGATCCAGCAGATTTAGATATGAAAATTATTGCAGATTTAGTGAAAAGATTGTTGAAAAGTATTAACATATCTGAATGTCATGTTGTAGGTCATTCAATGGGAGGAATGCTGGCACAAGTGATCGCTTGTAATCATACTGAATTGGTTAAAAAAATAATTCTTTCATGCACTCATACAGGTTATGCTTTTCCTAAAGGAACCTCTTTAAGAGAAGTTTACACTAGAAGACTTGAAGAAAGAAAAAAGCTATCAGATTTGGAGTATGGAAAACTTCGTGTTAGAGAGATGTTACCTAGTTTAAAAGAAGAAGAGATATTTCTTTTTTTAGCTAGCATTAGTGGAGAAATATCAGAAGGATCAATTAAATCTGGAGGTATGGCAATGCAACTTTTAGATACAACTAAATATCTATCAAATCTTAAACAACAATGTTTAATAATAAAAGCGTCTGACGATAAGGTTGTATCTAAAGAACTTTCTTTGTCTTTAGAAAAAAAAATCCCTCATGCTGAAATTAAAGAATTATCAAATGTTGGACATGCTCCATATTGCGAAGATATATTTGCATTTAATAATACATTAGAGAAGTTTTTATAAATAATGAATGCTTTTTTAAGTTGAACAATTTTATATTACTTTTTGATTAATAAATTGGCTCTTCACCACATATTTAAAGTTTATATTTTTTATTTAATTATCATTTGATATCAGTTTAAAAGGATTTTTTAGCATTTACTTCACGTAATTAAGATGATATTTTTTCTTATATTTTTTAGAAAGGTTTAAGTTAATGAATAATGAAGAAGATATATGGAACCTGGTAGAATTAAAAAAAAATGATTATATTAAATTCTCTGATCTTGTGTTTGATATGCCTGAAACTTTATATAAAGAATTTAAATCTGTTTCTGAACATACAAAAGTTTTAAAAAAAGAAGGCTTTAAAGTTACAGAAGGTATATGTAATATGCCAACGGCAGTTTTAGGGGAATATGGTGACAAAGGTCCAGTAATAGCAATTATTGGAGAATTTGACGCGTTGCCAGGACTTAGTCAAGTAGCAGGGATTGCAGAATACAAACCTATTTTAAATGAAGAAAATGGTCATGGGTGTGGTCATAATTTACTTGGGGCTGCTTCTTTATTAGCTGCTACAGCAGTAAAGGATTGGATAATAAAAAACAATATAAATGCTAGAGTTCGTTATTATGGATGTCCAGCTGAAGAAGGTGGAGCAGCTAAAACTTATATGGCCCGTGATGGTTTATTTAATGATGTTGATACTGCTATTTGCTGGCATCCAGCTACCTTTAATTCCGTAAACAAACCAATGTCCTTAGCTAACACTAGAGTTGATTTTACTTTTCATGGGAAAGCTGCTCATGCAGCAACCGCACCTCATCTTGGTAGAAGTGCTTTAGACGCAATAGAGTTAATGAACGTAGGTGTAAATTATATGAGAGAGCATATGCCAGATTCAGCTAGAGTTCATTATGCTTATCTAGACGTGGGAGGCAACGCGCCTAATGTTGTTCAAGCTAAAGCAACCATAAGACATTTAATCCGAGCTTCAGACTTAGTTCAGCTCAGGAGCTTAGTTGACAGAGTTTATAAAATTGCCGATGGTGCGGCATTAATGACTGAGACTGTCGTAGAGAAAAACGTTTATAGTGGAGTTTCTAACTTGTTAGGTAACAAGCCATTAGAAGAGATTATGCAAAATGAATTTGATAAATTAGGACCTGTTCTATTTGATGCTAACGATAGAGTTTTTGCAAATAAAATTCGTTCAACTTTAACTCAAGCTGATATTTTGGACAGCTTTCAACGTATAGGGTTAAAAACACCATTAGATATGCCTTTGTGTAACTTTGTTGCACCTCTGGAAACTGTTGGAAATGGAGGAATAGGTTCAACTGACGTTGGTGACGTAAGTTGGGTTGTGCCAACAGTTCAGGCAAGAGTTGCAACTTGTGCGGTTGGAACTCCATTCCACACATGGCAAACGGTAGCTCAAGGAAAATCTTCTGCAGCACATAAGGGAATGATACATGCAGCAAAGGTTATGGCTTCAACTGCTAGTGCTTTGATTAAGGACCCAAATAAATTAATAGAAGCTAAAGAGGCTTTTAATTTACAAGTTTCTATCAATCCGTATATTTGTCCAATTCCTAAGGGTGTTTTGCCTCCAATATTTAAAAAATAATCCAAATATATAATATCTAAATTTCTTTTTTTAAAATTAGTATTTATTTTATTAAAAATTATGAAGTTATTTATTTAAAACGCTTTTACTTCAACTATTACAAGTTAAAAGTTTTTATTTCTAAGTTTGGAGTCCTAGGGCTTTAATTTATCTCATTTATATTAACTTAGTTTAGCTACCAGTAAGGTTTGTCTTTTTACACTTCTCCATCAATTACCTTATCTTTTTCAAAATTGTTGCAATTATCCATTTGAAACTGGATGCAATTTAATTTGAATGTTTTAAGAAAATGATCTTGTATACTTCTATTTAAGGCTTAAAAAAACGGCTCTCAATCGTAATCTATAAGTATTAACCTAATATTTTTTTAGCGGTAAAACCCAAATGAACTTGTCCCTTTAAAGTAATTAAGAATATCCCTCTATGAACTTTCATCATTAATCCTTTTGACCTGGCATGAACTTATGGAATATTGTACATTTATTAGCGTCGTCTATAAGGCGTGTCTTCTGCACCAAGGTCCCACCATAATCCTGTCATCATCCTCAACGCGCTTCGAGATACCGTTTCCAATATATGCTCGTTTGGTGCATGTTGAGAACATCCAGCATAGGAGTGCGGTATCCAGATTGTAGGTAGGCTTAGAGTGGAAGCGAACACGTCATTTGGCAGTGATCCCCCAAGATTTGGCATTACAGCAATATTCTTGCCTGTGGTCTTTGAAAGTGATTTTACTATCCATACCGCCCAGGGGTGATCAGGATTTAAGCGAGTAGCCAACATTGGATCGCGTTCTTTAGTTATACTAATATCATTAAAGTTATTTTTATCAAGGTGTGCACGTAGTAGTGGCATTAATTTTTCAACATCAGTACCTACTACGTAGCGCAAATGTCCAAAGGCTACTGCATTTGGTGGAATAGCATTTGCTGGAGATTTTGGGTTGCCAGTTTCAAATGCTCTGATTTCAAAAGTATTACTAGCAAACACTCGTTCTTCTGGGGTCATTTTGGGTTCACCCCAATTTGAATTTATTTTTGGATCATCTTCGTTTCCTCCAACTTTTAATTTACTAATTGCTTCGCGCACTGAATTAGGCATTTCATTGTTACGCCAACCCTCCACTAGAATTTTACCATTGCGATCAACCATGCTTGCTAGCGCATGGGCCATTACTATGCCTGGGTTAGTTAGTAGTCCGCCCCAATTACCAGAATGATGCCCTCCAGAATGAACATCAAGTCGCAATGTGAAATTAAAGACACCTCGCGAACCCATAAAAATTGTTGGTTTTTCAGCCTGTATTCTTGGTCCATCTGAGGCTATAAACACATCCGCCTTCATCAATTCCTTGTGTAATGTACAAAATTCTTTTAGGCCAGGTGAGCCCCGTTCTTCTCCCATTTCGATAAGTACTGTTATATTAAACCCAAGGTGACCACGGGTTTCCAAAACTGTTTTAAGTGCTGCTAGATTGATAGTGTGCTGCCCTTTATTATCTGCTGTACCTCGCCCATACCATCGATTATCATTCTTGGTAATATTCCAAGGGGACATTTTGTTTTTCCATTGATCATCGTATCCAGCAACTACATCGCCATGTCCGTAAGTCATCACAGTCGGCAAATCAGCGCCTTCAATTCGGTGGGCAAGAAGGAAAGGGCCAGCATCAGTAATTGGATTTGGATAAATGGTGCATGAAAACCCCATTGCTGATAGATATGGTGCAATTTCTTTGTCAAGATAGCTTTGCAGTGCATTCACACTATTTGGCAAGTTACTTTCAGTTTTAAAAGCAATGCGTCGGTTTAAGTCAGATTCGAATTTACCAGTCTGGAAGTATGTATCAATTCTAGCTAGTGCTTTAACTCGGTCCATATGAGAACCTCCCTTAACTTTAAGTATTGTAATGGCTCTAAAACTATTTTTTTAAAAAATCTATCTCACTGTACGTTTTAAGGCAATGTTATTAGCTTTAAAAGATTTCCTTTTGTTGGTTCTTTTAATTTTAAGTCCCCAAGGATTACTTGCTCTTTAGCTCTAGGCAAACAAAATAACATCTCACCAACTCCACCAACACATCAATGAA
>JADHQW010000029.1 GCA_016777705.1 Alphaproteobacteria bacterium
TTATTCATATCACTTAGTTCCAGGCTTAATTCTTCTATTGACCTTAACCAAACAAATATGTGGCATAAAGCTAGCTTAACGTTTTATAATTTATGTAGAACTCCAGCCATACTCGATTATGTTGAAGATTTAATAGGTCCAAATTTTTTTCAATGGGGAGGACAATTTTTCCTTAAGGAACCAAAAGACGGTTCAGTAGTCCCTTGGCACCAAGATGCACAATATTGGCCTTTGAAACCAGCAAAATCAGTAACTGTTTGGCTCGCTTTATATGACACTGATGAACAAAATGCTGCAATGAAAGTAGTTAGAGGCAGTCATAAAGAAGGAAAGTTCAAGCATTACACTAACAAAGCAAGAAATTTGGTTTTAGATCAAGAAGTATCAAAAGACCAAATCAAAAAAGAAGATATTGTATCTTTAAATTTACAAGCAGGTGAAATATCTCTGCATGATGATGGTCTGCTTCATGGTTCAGAGGCGAATAATTCAAACAGAAGACGTTGTGGTATTACAATGAGATTTGCTCCTGTAAATGTAAAAGCTGATTTATCGATTTGGCCTCATTTTGAAACACAACTTGCAAGAGGGGTTGATAATTTCAAAAATAATCCGATAGCACAAATTCCACGAGGTGAGGGTACCCCAGTAAAGAAATTTCAATATTCTAGAGAATTTGAAACTCAATGGTGATCACATTTTTTTTTGGTAAAATAATATACCTATATAATATTTTTATAAAATTCAAAAAAAGGGGAATAAAGTGATTGTCAAACCCTATTCACCAAACTTGGGAGCAGTGGTAACAGGTATAGATCTATCAAAGCCTATTTCTGACATAGAACTTAACTTTATAAAAAATGCGTTTCATAAGTTTCAGGTTTTATTTTTTAAAGAACAAAGTGAAATCTCTCCAGAAAGTCAGATTATACTTGGGAAATATTTTGGTGAACTTCATATTCACCCTGCGGCACCAAAGATGAAAAATTATCCAGAAATTTTTGAAATACATACTCATAAAGATAGTAAAATATCTAATGGTGCTGAAGATTTCCATTCAGATGTTTCATGCGATGCAGAACCTCCGTTGGGGACAATGTTGCAACTTCACATTCTTCCTGAATATGGAGGTGATACCATGTTTGCAAATATGTATATGGCTTACGACACGTTAAGCGATAAGATGAAAATTTTCTTAGGAGATTTAAATGCTATTCATGAGTCGGAACATTTTTATAAAGATAGATATGAAAATAACGATGTAAGAGATAAAAATAAAAAATATCCATCAGCAATTCACCCTATTGTTAGAACTCATCCAATAACAAAGAAAAAAGCATTATATGTAAATAAATTTTTTACCACTCGAGTAGAAGAACTTAATATTGAAGAAAGCAAAATGATTTTAAATTACTTGTTTCAACATTGTGAGAAAACTGATTTTCAGATTCGATACAGGTGGAATAAAAATGACATGGCTTTCTGGGATAACAGATGCACATTACACAAAGCAATCTGGGATTATCATCCAATGGAACGAAAGGGTAGGCGCGTAACTATTAAAGGAACAATCCCGCTTTAATTTAAATGAAAATTAATATTTTATGTTAAAAGGTTTTCCATATTAATTGAAACACCCAAACCTTTTTCAGAAGTAATAGTTTTGACTTTACTGTTAATTATAGGTGTGTTTGGTATATTAACTATAGAATCAAATTTATTAGTTTCCTTATATTGATATTCTAAGAGACTAGATGTTGAAACTGAGCAAATTTGAATAGAGTGGGCATGTGCTATTGGACCAGAGGGATTGTGAGGGGAAAATTCTATATTATGCTTAGAAAAAAATTTGTCTAGTTCGATCATTTCATCTGGGCCTCCCGAATATTTAACATCTGGCATCATTACATCGTGAGTATTATTTTTAACAAATTCAAAAAAACCATTCTTCATTATTTGATTTTCTAAACCAGCTAGCTTTATGCCCTTATTATTTAATTTTTTCCTAATTTTCTTAAGTGCAGAGATATTTTCAATACTTTCCTCAATTGGTGATTCAATCCAATATAAATTATATTTTTCACATTGATTTATTAATTCTATCATTGCATCAAATGAAAATCTCCAATGACAATCAATCATTAACTTAATATTTTTATCTATGTTGCTATGTATAGTAGCTATTCTATCCATACCAGGTTGCATATTTTTTATCATTTCTTTAAATGACATTTCAGGTTTAACTTCGTCAAATGGTGCGAACTTTATGGCGTTAAACCCATCTTTAATTACTTTATATAACCTAGTTTTAATACCTTCTAAATCTCTTTTGATGGTTGATCTGTTAAAATTAGCATATATCGAGACATAATCATTTTTTGTATTTGAAAATATCTGTCCAATTGATTGGTCTTTTTCTCTTGCATAGATATCCCATAAACATTGCATAATTGAAGAGCTTATTGAAGCTTCAACAATATTATTGAAAGGAAGTTTTGATTTTAAATCTAATGGTGTATTAAATTTAGAACTTAAAACTATTTGAAAAACATGTTTTTTTTTCTCAAAAATCTCAAATTCTTTACCTTGAAGCGTTGCTTCCCCCCATCCATAAAGGCCATTATTATTTTGTAATCTTGTAAATAGCCAGTTTGTTTTATTGCTAACTTTGAACTTAAAAATATCTGCTTTAATAATTTTGTATTTCATAAAAATTATACTTTAATGTTTTTATATATTAACATTTATATAAAAATTTTTTATTGTAAATATCATTATATAAAAATCTGTTAATTTTAAGGAATTAAATTTGGAATTAAATAAAGAAGAAAAAGCTATGGCCTCAGGAGAATTAGGTGACGCTGTTGAATGGGCAATTAATCATCAAATTCAAGTTGGAAATTTTTTTGATGCTAAAAATTTTGTTCAAGTAAGTAATGTGCATATGATGATCGATCCTGAATCTGTGGGTATAGATGGTGTATTATTCCTTGAAAAATTAGTGGGTATGAAAGCAAAAGTGAAAATACCAATGATAACAGATCCTCGAGGCGTGGATTTAAATTATTACACTCCTCTTGGTCAAACAGAGGAAATGGCAAATATTGAAAGAAGAACTATTAAAGCTTGTACTTCTATGGGTATTTTAATGACAAATACGTGTGTGAATTATCAAACGATAATGGCTCCACTTCTAGGAGAGCATGTAGCTTATGGCGATACAGGTGTTGTTATCTACACTAATAGTGTTTGTGGCGGACGATCTAACTATGAGGGGGGGCCTTCTGCTCTAGCAGCTGGTTTAACTGGAAGAACTCCAAGGTATGGTTTGCATTTAGAAGAAAAAAGAATTCCAACCAAAAAGTTCTGCATTAAATTTGAACCAAGTGAACTTACTGATTGGGGTTTGCTTGGAGCTGTAATAGGGAAAATTTCAGGATCTTATTGGGAAGTTCCAATTATAGAAGGTATTAATCATAATCCAAAATCTGACGAACTTAAACACTTTGGAGCATCTATGGCAAGTTATGGTTCAATTCCTTTGTTTCACATTATTGGTATAACTCCAGAAGCTCAAAATTACTCTTCAAAATTTGTAAATCAACTTGATGAACATGAAATAACAATAGATGATATATTATCTTTAAAATCTCAGTTTGGAAAAAAAGGTGATAAAATAGACGTGGTTGTTTTTGCTGCGCCTCAGCTCTCAATATTTGAAATGCAAAAAGTTTCTGAACTATGTTTTAATAAATCTTTCAAAGTTCCAGTAATAATTTGTACATCTCCTCAAGTATATGCAGATGCTTCGAGAATGAAAATTATTGATCAAATCGAAGAAACCGGCGCAAAAGTTCTCGAAGGAACTTGCTTTTATAATCAATATGCAAGAGAAATTGGTTTGGCCAATGGATGGAAAAGATTGATGAGTAATTCAGCTAAAATTGTAAATATATTAGGAGGATATGGATATGAACCATCTCTTTCTAGCATGGAAAATTGTATTGATTCTGCAGTTGCTGGAGAAATTATATGAAAATTTTATTTAAATGCCATATTGGTATTGGAACAAAAGTTCAGGGTGAAGTGTTATCAGCAAATGATAATTTTTCTGCAAGATATGATCTAGATAGATTAAAAGGAATTTTTTCTAGGCCCCAACACAAATTAGTTGGAAAATCTTATGTTGATAAAATTTTAGTCCTTAATGAATCTAAAGGAGGTGTCGCTTCAGCATGGATGTTGTACGAAATGTGTGCGAGAAAAATGGCACCTAAAGCAATTTTATTTAATAAGGCAAATACTATTTTAGCCCAGGGAGCTTCATTTGCGAATTTAACAATATGTGACCGATTTATTGATGGAGATATTACTTCACTTTTGTCTTCTGGTCAAAGAGTAGCCGTTGATCCCATTAATGGATTAGTTTCAATTATATAAACTCGTAATTAAAATATTTTATTACTTTATAAACCCTGTGTTTTTATATTTTTTAATAATTCTACAAGAAAATAGCTCTTATAACCCTTTCTTGTTATGATACCAGTATCTCTTTTTAGATTAAAATCGTTTATTTTTATTTGCGTTAAATTAAAACTGTCAGGTGCTGAATATATAGGAGAAGTTGTAAATAATAGCATTTTAGAGTTCTCAACAACTTTTAAAGCTAATCTAAGAGAATTTGTTTTAAGAGAAATTACTGGTTTTTCTATATTGCGGGAATGGAACCAATTGAAAAAAATATCTTCAGTTTGCTTGGCTGCAGTATTCATTGTCCATTTATATTTTGAAAGATCTTTTAGTGATATATCTTTCTCAAAAATTGGATGTGATGAAGATGCAAAAATAAGAAATTGATCAGTTCTTAAGTGAATAAAATCAAAATTACATAAATTTTCAGGCTTTCTAGCAAATATTATATCCATTTTATTTTTTGATAATTTATTTAATAATAAATCAGGTGCTTCAATATTTAAGTCAATTTCTAATTCAGGAAATTTTTCAGCGGTTTTAGCTAGACCTTTAGGTAGGTTTCCTAAAGACCAAGTAGTACCTGCACCAATAGATATTTTACCTTTAACGCCGTTTGTATAATTTTTTATTTCTTTTTTTGCGTTTTCTGCCAAAGCTATGAGGTTTTGGGCAAATGGAATTAAAAGCTTTGCTTCTTCACTTATATGAAATTCTCCACTTTTTCTTGTGAATAATGTCTCTATTTCAAAGGAGTTTCTTAAATTTTTAAGTCTTTTAGTTATTGCTGGCTGTGTCATATTTAAACTAATGGCCGCAGAACTAACACCTCTTGCTTCAATAACTGCCAAAAACGTTTTTAATTCAATTAAACTCATAAATATAACTTTATTTTATATATATATAAAAATTATAAATTATATTTTAATTTATGAATTGTCTATCGTATTAATTAAATAAGTAGGAGAATGTTATTTGAGTAAGAATTTATTGATATTATTATCTGACGAGCACAACAAAAGAATGCTTGGTGTCAATGGACATAGTCATGTAAAAACACCTAATTTAGATAAATTAGCTGAAGATGGTACATTTTTTGAAAATGCATATTGTAATTCACCTATATGCGTCCCATCAAGGGCTATTCTAGCTACAGGACGACATAACGCTGAAATAGGGTATTGGGATAATGCAGATCCTTATGATGGTAAAATCCCAAGTTGGGGACATCGGGCTGTACAGGGGAATTGTGATGCAGTATCAATAGGAAAATTGCATTTTTTAGACGATCAAGCCCCAACTGGTTTTTCTGAACAAATAAATCCTTTAAATGTTGTTGACGGGGTTGGTGATTTATTAGGTCTCATCAGGGAAGAACTGCCTGTTCGTAAGGGAGCAGCAAATTATTCAAAAGATGTTGGCAGCGGTGAAACAACATATTCAAATTATGATAAACAAATCACAGAAGATGCTAGTAATTGGATTATGAACAGAAAAAGTTCAGATAAACCATGGGTTTTATTTGTTTCATATGTTTGTCCTCATTTCCCTCTAATAGCTCCTGAAGAATTTTATAACATGTACCCTGAAGGTGAAGTACCATGGCCTTTATTATATAACGAAGACCAAAGAAGTCAGCATCCATATTATATAGCTATGAGAAAGTGTATGAACTACGATGATTACTTTGATGATGAAAAGGTTAGAAAAGCAACTTCTGCTTATTTTGGTTTATGTTCATTTTTAGACAATAATATCGGGAAGGTTTTGGCCTCTTTAGAAAAGTCTGAGTTTGCAGATAACACTAATATTATTTACACTTCTGATCATGGTGATGCACTTGGAATGAGAGGAATGTGGGCAAAAAGTACAATGTTTGAAGAATCAGCGGGAATCCCTATGATAATTAAAGGACCAGACATACCAAAATCAAAAAAAGTAAAAACACCAGTAAGTTTAATTGATATTTTCCCAACAGTAATTGATAGCCTGAGATTAAAAAATAATATTGAAGATAATGATTTGCCTGGGAAGTCCTTAATAAAAATGGCAAATGATAATGATGATTATGAAAGAATAGTTTTATCTGAATATCATGCGGCCGCATCGCCAGTTGGTGCTTTTATGCTTCGAAGGGGTAAATTTAAGTATGTATATTTTGCAGAGGGGTATCCTCCGCAATTATTCAATCTTGAAGATGATCAATATGAAGAAAACGATTTATCAAAAGATAAAAATTATGAATATATAATTAAAGGATTTTTCAATGAATTACTAAAAATATGTGATCCTGAGAAAGTAAATAAGAGAGCAAAAATTGAACAGCTTGAAAAAATTGAAAAAAATGGTGGTGTTGAAAACATACTTTCAAGAGGTGACTTCGGATATTCACCTGCACCTGGTCAAAAAAAAGAATTTAATTAATAATGAGTTAGTTTAATGATTGAAGAAAATAAAATTACCAAAGGTGATGTGATTAAAGATATTATTATGGGCATATCTTTAATTATCATAGGTATTGTTTGTTTTTTTACTTATAACCCTTCAGACGCTGAATTAGAGATAGGAACAGATGGGATGACGTTTGCAACTTATCCTCTTGGTGTGACTTTTTTATTTATTTTTCTTTCAATTATATATTTATTTAATTCCCTTAGAAAATACATAGCTATAATTCAAAGTGGACATAAAAAAATTAGTGTTATTAAAAATATTATAGATAACAAGCAATTATATCTCAAAAGAGTTGGGTCAGTAATTTTACTTATTATTTATGCATCAACATTGGGTAAACTAAATTTTTTAATTTCCACAGTTATTTTCCTATTTACTGCTTTTTGTCTTTATGATAGGCGAGATTATTTTAAAATGATTATAATATCGTTGATCGGCAGTGCCTTTTTATACATGCTTTTTGTGTATTTTCTAAAATTACAATTATAAAAGGATAATTATGTTTGAAGGATTAATTGGTGGATTTTATGATTGTTTACAGCCATTTAATTTAATTTTACTTTTTTTGGGAACATTTTTAGGATTGCTTGTTGGAGCTTTACCTGGATTAAGTTCACCTATGGCAATAATTATCTTATTACCCGTAACATATTCTTTAAATCCATTACCTGCTCTTTTAGTAATGATTGGCGTATATGTTGGCACAAAATTAGGGGGATCCTTTGCAGCTATACTTTTACGAACTCCAGGAACTCCTGCATCTGCTTGTACAGCTCTTGATGGATTTCCCATGGCAGAAAAAGGAGAAGCGGGTCTGGCACTTGGATATGCAACATATGGGTCTTTTGTAGGTGGATTATCAAGTTGGATTATTGCAGTTACATTTATTCCTGTAATATCAGCTATTGCGTTAAAATCCTCAAATGCTGATATTGCTCTTATAGGTATTATGGGACTTGTTATGGTCTCAGCTTTTACAAGAGGCTCGATGTTAAAAGGTTTTATTGGAGTTTGTGTTGGTCTTTTAATTGGGTGTATTGGGATGGACAGAGTTGACACAATTGAAAGATTTACTTTTGGTTCCTTAGACTTGTTAACTGGTGTTCCCTTTGCCGCAGCATTAGTTGGGTTATTTGGTTTTGCGGTTGTTATTTCAGACTTATCTTTAATGAAAAGTAAAGCTGAGCTTGTTGCAACAAAATTTAGGATAAAACTACCTACATTTAAACAATTTTTCTCACGATGGAAAGCTTGGGGAATAGGAAGTTTTATGGGTGCTATTGTTGGAGCTGTCCCAGGTGTAGGAGCAGATGGAGCAACTTGGCTAGCTTATGGTACAGTAAAAAATAATTCCAAAAATCCAGAAGAATTTGGATTAGGTAACCCTGATGGAGTGATTGCTCCAGAAACAGCTAATAATGGAACTACTGGTGGTGCCATGGTGCCAATGTTAACACTCGGAATACCAGGAGATGCTTCAACAGCTATTATGATTGGTGCCCTCTACCTTCATGGCCTGCAACCTGGCGTAACACTTATGAAAACAGGTGGAGATGTAGTTTATGGAATGTTAGCAGGTCTTCTAATAGCAGGAATTTTTATGTTTTTGATTGCTATGGGGGCAATTAGATTTTTTGTGTATGTATTGAGACAGCATAGATCCTTATTATTTCCATTTGTAATGATATTTGCATCTTTGGGAGCTTTTGCTAGTTATGGGACAGTTTTTCCGGTTTTTGCAGCAATTTTTCTAGGTGTGTTTGGTTTTATAATGGAAGAAAGAGGCTTTCCAGTAGTGACGATAGTTTTAGGGGTCATTTTAGGTCCAATTATTGAGTTTAATACTCGTACTGCATTAATGCTGTCTGGGGGTGATTGGACTACATTTTTATCAACTTGGCCAAGAATTATTTTTCTTGCCATAATAATTTTCCTTGTAATCAATGAAGTAAGACAAGGATTAAAGCGCCAATCAATGGCAAAAATCTAACTTTATTAGGAGGTATAAGATGAGATTTTTAATTATATTTTTAGCGACAATTGGGATTATGATGCAAACATCATTTGCAGGTTTTCCTGATAAAACGATAAGATTAATTGTTCCATGGAAAGCAGGAGGAGGAACAGATACAATAGCTAGAGGGTTTGTTAGTGCATTTGCAGATGCAGCAGGTGTTGACGTTGTTATTTCAAACGTAGTTGGCGGTGCGGGTTCAAAAGGTCTCATACAGGTTCAGCAATCAAAAAACGATGGCTATACTCTACTTTTAAATGGAACTGATACAATTATAGGATTAAATACATTCAAAAAAATGCCTTTCACAGCAGATAGTTTTGAGTATGTAGGTGGAATGTATACCACTCCAACTTATGTTTTAGCTAACAAGAAACGAGGATATAAGTCTCTTTCAGACGCTATAGAGAAGTCTAAAAAAAGACCTGGAGAATTAATAGCTGGAGTTGCTGCAAAATATAACGCCCATGACGTTATGGCCCATGCTATTAACGGATACGCTGGTGCAAAATTCAGGATTGTTGCTTTTGGAGGAGGTGCAAACTTAAAAAAAGCAATTTTGGGGAATGAAATAGATATCTGCATCATTCACGCACCTGTTGCCTTGGCTGCAGTTAAAGAAGGAATTTTAGATGTTATCGGAACTGGTGGCTCACTTCAAAACATTACGTATGGACCAGCAAAAAATATGAAAACTCTAAATGATTTAAATATACCAGCAGAAATAGGTGTTACAAGAGGTTTGTATGCTCCTAAAGGTACGCCAAAAGCTATTATGGAAAAATTATCCCAAATTATGGAAAAAGCAGCTAAAAGTGAAAAGTTTAGTAAATTCGGAAATAATTTTGGTTTTTCTCCAGTTTGGTTAACTGGAAAAGAATTTAGAGCTCTTCATGATAATGGAATGGGACAATATGCTGATATTAAAGCAAAATTTATGTCTAAATAAATAAAAAAAGAGGGAATTTACATTCCCTCTTATTCTCAAATATAAGTTATTTATAAAAATTCTATGTTTAAACCATTTAAAGATATTATAGTTTTGGACTTAACACAAGTTTTGGCAGGTCCCTTTGGCTCTTATCAATTAAGTTTGCTTGGTGCAAATGTAATTAAAATTGAAAACCCTGACTTAGGAGATTGGGCAAGAATCAATGGTGATGAAAAAGAGTTGTCTGACGATTTGATGGGTACTAGTTTTATTGTTCAAAACGGAAACAAACGTTCTATACGTTTAGACTTAAAAAATAAAATTGGTAAATCAACATTTAATGAGTTAGTTAGACAAGCCGATGTTATTATGGAAAATATGACGCCCGGCAAGTTTAAAAAGTTAGGTTTTTCATTTAATAATTTAAAAAAAATTAATCCAAGCATCATCTTATGTTCAATTTCAGCATATGGTCAAAGTGGTGACCTAGGTAACAGATCTGCTTATGATCATGTCATACAAGCCGCTTCAGGTATAATGTCTACTACTGGTACTGAAATTTCAGGCCCTCTAAAAGTTGGGGCACCCTATATTGATTATGCTACTGGTCTAAATGCTGCATTTGCGGTAACAGCAGCGATAGCAAATTTACATAAAGACAGGTCAGCCAAATGGTTAGATATTAGTATGTACGACACTTCTCTGTTCTTAATGTCTAGTTTAGTATCAACTACTTTAAACTCAAATATAAAGCTTAAACCAAGTGGAAATGAAGCATGGTCAGGAAGTCCTTCGTCAGGTTGCTTTGAAGCGTCTTGCGGAGGGTTGTTGGCTATAGCTGCAAATACTCAAAAACAATTTGAGAGTTTGTGTAAAACTCTTTTTGGGAAAAATATGGAAGAGAACTCTAAGTGGCTTGATTTTAAATATAGATCTAAAAATAGAGGTTTGTTGAAAAAAACAATAGCATCAGTAATTAAATCCAATACCGCGGATAAATGGGAGACAAATTTAAATAATAATCATGTACCAGCTGCTAAAGTAAAAGATTTTCAGCAAGTTGTTTCAGAAAAACATTTTGCACAAAGAAAAAACTGGATAAATACAAAATTAAAAAACTCTAATAAAAAATACCTTGTCCCATCATTGAGTTTTAAAATTAATGAAAATGTAATTGAAGATTTACCGTCACCTCCAGAAATTGGGGAAAATACTGAAGAAATATTAAGTGAGTTTGGTTTTAGTAGGTTAGAGATATTAGATTTGTATATTAAAAAAATAGCTTATTAATTTTCTTTGAAATTGGATATTTAATATGAATAACTTAAAAATTAAAAAAATAGAATTAACTTTATTTGAGATTGTATTATCAAATATTCTTGAAGACAGAGGTGGAATTGGTATTAAGTATTTACCTGGTTATAAAGGTAAACATATCCGATTTGGGATAAAAATTTTTGATAATTTAGGTAATGTAGGTGAATATATTCCTCCAAGGGGACGTGCAAAAGTGATAATGTCAGCTGCAGAAGCTCTTTCTTATTATATTTTAGATCAAAACCCATTTTTTAGAGATAATATATATAGACAATTAAGAGGACTAACTAAGCATATTGGTGAGGTTGGAATTGGAGCCATTGATATAGCTATATATGATTTAATATGCAAACACCTAAATATTTCTATTTCAGATTTTCTTGGTGGAAAAACAAAAAAAATTAGAGCATATGCTAGTACAATGAGTGGTGATCGTGAAAAAAGTGGTCTTTCATCACCTGAAGCATATGCCGACTTTGCAGAACATTGTTACGAACTTGGTTATAGAGCTTTCAAAATGCATGGCTGGACAAATGGTGATATTAAAGAAGAATCAAATATGATTAAAGCGGTAGCAAAGAGAGTAGGTGGAAGAATGAAAATCATGTATGATGCAGCTTGCCACTTAAAAACTTTAACTGACGCTCTTGAAGTAGGTAAAGTATGCGACGAGTATGATTTATATTGGTATGAAGATCCATATAAAGATGGAGGTGTGTCAATTAACGGAAATAAAGTTTTGTCAGAAAAATTGTCTACTCCAATTTTAGTTGGTGAGCATATGAGAAATTTTGAAACATCAACTGATATGTTAGTTAATGGAGCTTCTTTTTTTTCTAGAGCAGATCCTGATTATGATGGTGGTATTACAGGATCTCTTAAGTTAGCAATAGCTTCTGAGGGATTGGGCGCTGATTGTGAAGTTCATTCATGTGGGCCGGCAATGAGACATTTAATTTCAGCTCTAAGAAATTCTAATTTTTATGAGGTAAATCTATTACATCCAAATTGTAAAAACGCATGGTCTTTACCTATATATTTGGATGGATATTCAGATGAAATTGATTGTATAGACAACAATGGAAATGTTACTGTATCTGATAGACCGGGTTTAGGTGTATTATATGATTGGGATTATATAAAAAAGCATACTTTACATAAAGTAGTTATTGACTAAATAAATCAAATTATTAAGTAAAAACCAAATTTAACCTACTTTTTTTAAAGGACGATTTCCATAGTTATTTATTATGAACTAATTGTAATGATTGCCTAAAAATGTATAGTTCTTGAGTGTGCAACATGATGAATAAAATTTAAAAAATGTGTAATTAAAGTTGTATTCATTTAATCATCATCAATTTTTTTAAGTCCAACTACAACTAATTTTATAAAATAACCATAAAAAAGAGGTAGTAGAGCAATTGAAAAAGCTGGCCAAATTTTCTCTGTCCCTGCGTAATGATTGCCTATGATAATAATGCCAATCATCAAGCCAATCCAACCCATGTATACACAACCATCACCAAAGTTTATTATAAATTCTTTTGGTTTACCCTTTGCTAAAGCATAGCCTATAGCGCCACCTAAGACAATTAAGAGAGACTGTAAATCAAGAAATTTAGAATGATCTATAGATACAACAGCTCCAATCACCATTCCTATGATTATAATCATTCCAATAATACGCATTGTTATCTCCCTTTTTTATAACAACTGATGTATTGCTTTGTTTCAATATAGATATATAAGATTAGATACGTTTCACATATTTTATCAAGCGAAAAAAAATCTCTAGAAAGATTAAAGTTTTGAAAAATACCAGATTTGAAGATTTAAATATAAAAGCTCCGTTTCTTAAAGCGTTAAATGACGAGGGCTACATTACTCCAACACCAATTCAAAACGAAACTATTCCTTTTGTTTTGCAGGGCTTAGATGTAATGGGCATGGCACAAACTGGAACAGGTAAAACAGCAGCTTTTACTTTGCCAATATTACAAAAGCTTAATGCTAATCAATCAGTTGAGAAAGCTAGGGATCCAAGAGCACTCATATTAGCTCCAACAAGAGAACTAGCAATTCAAATAAATGATTCAATAAGAAATTATGGAAAATACATAGCCCTAAAACATACTGTAATTTTTGGAGGTGTTAAACAAGGCCCTCAGGTTAAATTATTAGGCAAAGGCATGGATATTATTGTTGCCACTCCTGGAAGATTATTAGACCTTATAAATCAAGGTTTTTGTTCATTAAATAAGATAGAATGTTTTGTCCTTGATGAAGCTGATAGAATGCTTGATATGGGTTTCATTAGAGATGTTGAAAAAGTAGTTGAAATTTTACCTTTAAAGAGGCAAACCTTATTTTTTTCAGCAACGATGCCAGATTCTGTCATTAAATTATCAGAAACTATGTTAAAATTACCTAAGCAGGTTAAAGTTAAATCTACTTTAACTCCAGTTGAAAGAATTGCTCAATCAGTCATTGTTATTGAACCTCAAGATAAAGTTCTTCAATTAATAACTTTATTAAAAGATAAGGTGTTTGATTCAGTTATAGTATTTACTAGAACAAAACATAAAGCTAATCGTATATGTCAAAAACTAATATCTGTTGGCATACAAGCTGAAGCTATTCATAGTAATAAATCACAAGCTGCTCGACAAAGAGCTTTGAACGGGTTTAAAGATGGAAATATTAAAATTTTGATAGCAACTGACATTGCTGCTAGAGGTATAGACGTTGAAGCGGTGTCTCATATCGTTAACTTTGATATACCTTCTACTCCAGAAGATTATGTTCATAGAATTGGAAGAACAGCAAGGGCAGGTGCTTCAGGAATAGCAATTACTTTTTGTGAGCCTAGCGAAAGGCTTAAATTATTTAGAATAGAAAAATTAATAAATTTAAAATTAGATGTTGTCAAAAGTCATCTTTTAAACCCTGAAAACTTAATTGGGTACAATGAAGAAGTTAGTAATTCATCAAAAAATATAAAAAGAGATGTCAATAAATTTGAAAATAAAAAATATAAATCTTCTAAGCTTGCTTCCACTAAAGGTAAGTCAGCGCTCAAGAGAAATGCTAAAAAAAATAAATTATTTGAAAAAAAGAAAAAATTAAAAAATAACTAATTTTTATAATTTTTTATTTTATGGATTATTGTACAGTTAAGCATTAAATATTTTAATTTTGAGATTATATATGAGTTTATTAGGTAATGCTGTTTTAGTTAATTGGGGTGGCATAATAGAGAGCAAAGAAATTGATTATAATCAATGGC
>JADHQW010000030.1 GCA_016777705.1 Alphaproteobacteria bacterium
GCCATCCATTGCTACAGCAGGCCTAACTCTAGTTTCTAAAAGATCTTTAATTTGTTTAATGGTTTCAGTATCTTCTTCATTATTAGTTTCAGAGTTGTTTAATGCATCATCATTTAATACTGGAAATCCACTAGAATAATGTTCCATAATTCCAGTTAGAATTGAAGGTTTCAGAGTATTCCAATCTAAACTTGAATCTTTAGTTACTGAAATAAAGTCTGAACCTAAGAATACTCTACTTACTCCATCTACATCAAATAAACGGGAAGCTAACGGTGACACCTTGGATTGCTCTTTATTTGAGAAGTCTACAGTTCCCTTTTTTAATACATTCTCCCCAGGCATAAACTTCAACGTCTCAGGGTTTGGTGTGTCTTCAGTTTGAATAAACATTATGAACCTCCATGATGTAAGGTATCATTTTTTTAAAAATTATCAACTATCTTTCATGTTTAGTTAATAAGACCAACTAAACTTTTAACATCTTGCAACACTGGTTCAGCAATCTGTCTTGCTTTAATTTCTCCAGTTTTCAAAATTTTGTCTATTGCTTTTGTGTCTTTTAACAAATATCTCATTTCAGACGAAATAGGGTTTAAATTTTCAACTGCTAACTCTATAAGCTTAGGTTTAAAATGGGAAAAGCCTTTCCCAACAAAATTTTCAACAGTTTTATCAAGAGTTTGATTTGATAGAGATGAGTATATGTTAAGTAAATTAAATGCCTCTGGCCTTTTTTTAAGTTCATCCACTGTTTCTGGTAATGGATTAGGATCTGTTTTAGCTTTTTTAATTTTACTAGATATTTCTTCTTTAGTATCAGTTAAATTAATTCTGGATGCGTCTGACGGATCAGATTTACTCATTTTTTTTGTTCCATCCCTTAAACTCATAACACGAGTTGCAGGTCCAAATATTTGAGGTTCTGGTAAACTAAAGAAGTTATTTTCATTGTCCAAAGTAAACATATTATTAAACGAGGATGCTATATCTCTTGCTAATTCAATGTGTTGTTTTTGGTCATCTCCAACGGGAACATGGGTGGCTTTGTATAACAGGATGTCTGCAGCCATTAACACGGGATAACTATAAAGTCCAACTGTAGCATTTTCTCTATTTTTACCAGCTTTTTCTTTAAATTGTGTCATACGATTTAACCAACCAATTCTACAAACACAATTAAATATCCATGCTAATTCAGAGTGTTCTTTAACGGAGGATTGATTAAAAAGTATTGATTTATTTATATCTATACCAGAAGCGATTATTGCAGCTGTTACCTCGTGTATTGATGCTCTTAATTGTAAAGGTTCTTGTGGAACTGTTATTGCATGTAAATCTACTATTGAAAAAATAGAAGAAAAATCCTCTTGAAGTTTTACCCAATTTTTAATGGCTCCTAAATAATTACCTAGGTGTAAATTACCGGTTGGTTGAATACCTGAAAAAATTCTTTTTTTGTTTTTTTTAGATTGAGGAATTGTCATTACACTTTTTCATCTTTCTTAAATTTTAACATGTTTTTTTTTAAAAGCTCTTGAGGAATATAACTTAATAAAGAAGAAGTCAAAATATACATTGAAAACCCTAATGTAGTTATTATTAATAAAGTACAAAATTCATTAATTTGATAACTTTTGGAAAAATACACAAAAAATTTCATTATAAATACCATAAACACAGACACAAAACTTATCTTTAAAGAATAAACAAAAATAGAAAAAATGTTAAAAGCATAATGATCAAAACTAATTTTAGGTTTTGATAATTTTTCACTTTTGATAAGAAGAACGATATAAATAATACATCCTACCCATGAAGAAATTGACGTCGCTAAAGCTATCCCTGCGTGATAAAAATAACGCATCATAATTAGTGAAAAAATTATATTTAAAATAAGTAATACAATTCCAATATACATTGGGGTTTTTGTATTTCCTTCTGAAAGAAATGCCGGCTGACATGACTTTAAAATAATGAAAGCTGGAATTCCAAAAGCGTATGCTTTCAATGCTAATGCTGTTTCATTAGATTCATCTATGCCAAACTGTCCTCTTTGGAATAAAACATTAATAATTAAATCAGAAAAATTTACAAAAACGAACAAGGATGGAATTGAAAAAAACAATCCAATTTTTAAAGATATTATTAATTCATGTGAAAATTGTTTTATATCATTTTTTGCAATTGACTTTGACAAAGAAGTTAATAACGAAGTGCTTAGTGCAATTCCTATTATACCTAAAGGTAACTGAGCAACCCTATCTGCAAAGTAAAGATATGAGATTGAACCAAAACCTAATAAACTAGCTAAAATTGTGTCAACTAATAAATTTATTTGGAGAATACCTCCTCCCAAAGCAGCCGGTAAAAATTTATACCATGTTTTTTTAATGTAAGATTGGATCTCATCTTTATCTTTAAAAGATACGTCCTCTGTTTTGGCTTTGGTTGTATTTAGAATCTTATATTTTTTAACAATTATTGTCATAAAAATTAATTGTAGAAAGCCTGCTAAAACTGTTCCTATAGATAATGGCATAGATTTAATTATCAAAGAATCATCTATAAAAAAACAACTTATTATCAAAGATAAATTTAAAATAATAGGCGTAAATGCAAAAGGCCAAAATCTACCTGAAACATTTGTTACAACACCTAAAATAGCTACTATTGATATCAAGGGCATAAAGATAATTGTTATTCTTGTTAATGAAATTATATGACTCATAACAAGATTATTATCTGAAAACCCCGGTGCTAAAACATGTACAATAAAAGGCATAAATATTTGCACAACTATTGTAAATATGCACAAATAAATAAAAAATCTAAGTATAAAAGCTTTATAAAAATTAATAGCAAATGCTTTATTTTTTTTTTCTATCAGTTTGGTATAAATTGGAAGTAACGCAGAAGTTAAGGCACCTTCAGCAGTAATTCTTCTAAATAAGTTAGGTAACTTAAAAGCAATAAGAAAAACATCAGATAAAATACCCGCACCTAAAAAAGTGGCTATAAATATATCTCTTATAAACCCAGAAACACGACTTAAAAAAGTTAAACTAGCTAATTGAGTAAAACCCTTAATAAAAAAGTAAGTTTTGTCTTTCATCAGTTTCTCAAGATCTAGTCATTTGATTTGCTGGATCTGTTTCTTCTAATGTTTTCAAAATCGACATTTTAACTTTATCCATACTTTTATTATTATCTATTTTTGATCCAAATGCGTCTTTTATATAAAAAATATCCACTACCCTATCACCGTAGGTAGATACATTAGCAGTATTAATTTGCAAGCCCAAGCTTGTTATAACTTTTGTAATTCTATATAATACACCCGGTGCATTTTTACATTTTATTTCTAAAATAGAGTATTCATCACTCATATTATTATCTATAATGACACGGGTAGGAGCTTTGATAGCACGAAAACGTGCTGGAATTTCTTCCCACCTTTTATTCAAAGCTTTTTCTACATTAAAGTTTCCTTCTAAACCCTGGGAAATTACTTTAAGCAATTTTTTTTTAGAATGTTCTTCTATAATTGGTTGTCTATTTTTATTTTGTATAAAAAAAGTATCTAAAGCATAACCATCTGAACGTGTTATTATTTTTGCATTTACAACATCGTAACCTGAAGCAGATACTAAACCTGAAATCAATGAAAATAAACCATGATGATCAGGCGCTATTACAAGAAGTTCAGTTGCTTTCAACTTACTTTCGTCAAAGAGATGAACTTTGAACTTCTTTGAATCTTTATACATATTTCTAAAAATTTCATAATGGTTAATTATTCTAGATAAGTTAAATATTTCCCAGTAATTGTCATAATAATAACTGCAATATTGTTTTGCATCAGAGTTAGTTAAACCATTTTCAACTAGAAAATTCTCAAATGATTTTTTAGGAGTTTTAATTAATTCGTTAACATTATCTTTTTGAAGCATATCAAATGATTTGGAATATAGTTCAGTAATTAAGGATCCTTTCCAATCATTCCATATTTCTGGACCAACCCCTTTTATATCCGCCACGGTTAAAACTAATAACAATTTTAACCTCTCAACTGACTTTACCTTATCAACAAAACTCTTAATTACTCTTGCATCTCCTAATTCATAACGAAATGCAGTTTTACTCATTAATAAGTGGTATAAAATAAGCCACTCTACAGTTTTTGTTTCCTCTTTACTGAGACCTAATCTTGGACAAACAACAGAGGCTATTAAGGAGCCATTCTCTGAATGGTCACCTTTTCTCCCTTTGGCAATGTCATGTAATAACATAGCAACGAACAGACATTTTTTTGAGCTAATTTCTAAAATTACTTTACTTGCTAATGGTGCAAAATTTTTGAATTCTCCATTTTTTAAAGAATAAAGATTAGAGATTGTGAAAATAGTATGTTCATCAACCGTATATGAGTGATACATATCAAATTGCATTAAACCTACAATTTTTTGAAACTCAGGTATAAATTTACCTAAAATATTTGATTCATTCATTAATCTTAGCGTTCTAGTTGAATCCTTATCACTAGTTAAAATATCTAAAAACATTTTATTAGCGTCAAAATCATTTCGAACTTCATAGTTTATCAGTCGTTGTAAGCTAGTTAAATACCGGAGGGTTTTTGGGTGAATATCTATATTTTTGTTATGTGAAATATTAAAAAGTTTAATTATATTGACAGGATTTTCTGATAATACTTCTTTATTCTTTACAAATAAACGACCTAATTCAATATCAAATGGGTATACATCTTCCTTTTTTTTAAAACTTAAAAAGCTTAACCTGAGTGGCTTATCAAACTCTGTCTCAATTGCCGCACAAAATATCCTTGTCAAACTACCAACTGTTTTAGTTGCAAGAAAATATCTTTTCATAAACCTTTCAACATCTTTTTGAGTTATAGTATTTTTAAAATTCATGGTTTTAGCAAGATCTAGTTGAGCATCCATGGCTAGTCTATCATCTTCTCTAAATGCTCTATAATGCAGATGACATCTGACAGAAAGTAAAAACCTTTGAGATTCAGCAAAAGAAGCTGCTTCTTTTTTTGATAATGCGCCCATGTTTATTAATTTTGAAACACTGTCAACTTTGTAAGCAAATTTTGAAATCCAAATTAGTGTATGTAAATCTCTTAAACCACCCTTACCATCTTTCACATTAGGTTCTACGACATATCTTGAACCGCCAAATCTTTTATGTCTCAATTCTGATTCGACTAACTTGGCTTCAACAAATTTTAATGTCTTTGTATTTTTTATAAAAAGAGTGAATTTATCATTTAATAAACTAAAAACATCTTCATTTCCTACTATAAATCGCTTCTCTAGCAAGGCTGTAGAAATAGTTAAGTCTAATTTACTTTTTTCAATACAATCATCAATCGTTCTAGTGGAGTGGCCAACTGAGTATCCTAAATCCCATAATATATATAATATAAATTGAATAACTTCTTCAGCATGCTTGCTCTCATTTATTTTTAAGTTATTAGGTAATAGGAACAATAAATCTAAGTCCGAGCAAGGTGCAAGTTCACCTCGTCCATAGCCACCAACTGCAATTATTGAAAAAATGTAATCTGTATTATTAAATATCTTATGATATATTTTTTTAAATACTACTCTCAACATACTATCAATTAAAATAGAATTTAAACCTACATTAAGTGATCCATCTGATGTTCCTAAAAATATTTTTTTAATTAAGTCATTTTTTTCATCTAACTGATTTTTTAAATTTGAAAACAATTCTTTTTTGAAAAGAACTAAATCATTTGTTTCAGTCTTAAAATCATCTATCTTATATAAATTTTCAGAACAATTTTTTGCATATTTAATTGGTTCCAAACTTTGAACCCATAATGAATTTTGATTAATTTTATTTGACGTGTTTTGAAGGTTTTCTTTTTTTTTATTAAATAAAGTAAATCCTGATTTAAAACTATTTCTATCCATATCTTATCTTAATAATTTAAGTTTATATAAAATATCTAAAGCTTCACGTGGTGAAATATCATCCACATTAATATTATCAAATTCTTTAAAAAAAATCTGATTTTCATTTATGTTTGAATAATTATCATCTAAATTATCAGATTTTTTTAAATATGAGTTATCTTTGTTATTTTCTAGTTTGGATAATAATTGTGTTGCTTTTTTTATTACTTCAAATGGAAGCCCTGCTAATTGAGCAACGTGAATACCGTACGATTTGTCAGCTTCGCCTTCAATTATTTTGTGCATAAAAATTATTGAATTGTTCCATTCTTTGATAGACATTTTATGACATGACAAATGATTTAAATCTTCCTTTAATGATGTAAGTTCATGGTAATGTGTTGCGAAAAGAGTTCTTGGTTTTATCTTATTATGTAAATAATCTAAAACGGACCAGGCTATAGCAAGTCCATCAAACGTTGCTGTTCCTCTACCTATTTCATCAAGAATGACCAAAGATTTTTCAGAAGCTGTGTTGAGTATCAAGGAAGTTTCTATCATTTCTATCATAAAAGTAGACTGTCCTTTTGCCAAGTCGTCTGACGCACCAACTCTAGAAAAAATTTTGTCACATACTCCTATATTGGCTTCTTTTGCTGGAACAAACAAACCAGCTTGAGCCATAATAACTATGAGGGCATTTTGTCTCAGATAAGTTGATTTTCCTGCCATATTTGGTCCTGTTATTAACCATAAAAAATCATCTTTATTTAATATGCAATCATTTGATATAAAGGAATTCTCTGATAATTTCATTTGTGTTTCTACAACTGGATGTCTTCCTTCAATTATTTCTAATGTTTTGTTTTCTAAAATTTTGGGACATACATAACCTCTATCTTTGGATTGTTTTACGACCATAATACCTATATCTAATTCGGAAATTGCAGATGCAATATCTAGTATTTTTTTTCCCTCATTTATTATTTCGTTAGTAAAATTTTTAAAAATATCCATTTCTATAGAAATAGATTTTTCATATGAATTTATTAACTGATTTTCAGCTTCGTTTAATTCAATAGTTGTAAATCTTGATGTTTGGGCTGTTGTTTGTCTATGAATAAAAATGTCTTTTTCTCTTAATGACTTGTCATGAACAGCTCTTACCTCTATGTGATAACCTAACATTCTATTGTATTTAATTTTTAAAGAGTTTACATTTGTCAAATCAGAATATTTATTTTGTAACTTTGTTATTTCCTCTAATTCATTATTTCTAAAATTTCTTAATTTATCTAAATTCTCATCATAGCCATCTCTTATAAAGCCACCTTCTTTTGTTGATAACGGAAGATCTTTTTTTAGAGAGTTTTTAATGTTTTCAAATAAACTATAATCAACACTAATTTGATTGAGAATATTATTTAATAATGGCGCTTGGTTTAAACGATCTTTAAATGATATTATAGTTTCGTAAATTTGTTTTACGTTTAAAAGGCCATCACAGAGAATAGATAAATCTTTTGGGCTTCCTCTTAATAATGAAATCCTAGATAATGATCTTTCAATATCGGGTGTATTTTCTAAATTATTTTGAAGTTTAAAAATATCAATATCATTATTTAAAAACCAATTTATAAGATTGTACCTTTTTTCAATCTCTACAACTTTATAAAATGGTTCTGTTATTCTTTGTTTTAATAATCGAGCACCACCAGCTGTTTTAGTTTCATCAAGGGAAATAATTAAGCTACCATTAGTTTCACCAGATAAGTTAGATAATATCTCAAGAGATTTTTGTGTGAAATAATCTATTTCTAAGAAATTATTTTCTGACTCATTTTGTATCATTGATAAAATTGGAAGTTTGCCACACTGAGTTAGTTTTAAATACGACAATAAAACGCCAGCAGCTATAACTTCTCCATCACTAAATTTACCAATTCCTTCCAAAGAGATTATAGAAAAATATGAACATATTTGTTGTAAACACGATGAGTAATGGAATAAAATAGAAGATTGTTTTTTTATTATAGAATGCCATTCTTCACTTATAATATTCAATTCCATTGCATCTGAAACTAGTATTTCTGAAAAATTCATTCTCAATAGTAAGTTAGTGAGTAATTGCTTTTGGTTATTTTCCTTTTGTAAGTTTCTGGATTTAAAACATCCAGTAGACACATCAACCCAAGAAATAGAAATTGAACCATTGACATCTGAAATCGCTCCAAGAAAATTATTGGCGTTTCTATCTAATAAGTTGTCTTCTGTAAGTGTGCCTGGAGAAATTATTCTTACAACTTCCCTTTTTAAAGGACCTTTTTTTAAATTACTTTTTGCTTCTTCTATTGTTTCTGTTTGTTCGCAAACAGCAACATTAAAACCTTTTTTAATTAATTTTGGCAAATAATTATCTGCTGAATGGAACGGCACACCGCACATGGGAATATCCATGCCATTTGTTTTCCCTCTCTTAGTTAAGGTAATGTCTAAAGCTTTTG
The DNA here is from genome assembly GCA_016777705.1 of Alphaproteobacteria bacterium. Taxonomy (GTDB): domain Bacteria; phylum Pseudomonadota; class Alphaproteobacteria; order Puniceispirillales; family Marisalimonadaceae; genus Marisalimonas. Next base: position 8,459 of record JADHQW010000030.1, read on the forward strand.
AGGCTGCAATTGCATCTTCAAAAAACAATTCGTAAAAATCACCCATGCGATAAAATAATAGAGCATCTTTATGTTTGTTTTTGATAGTTAAATATTGTTCCATCATAGGAGTGGTTTTATTATTCACAATTACTTATAAACCTTTAGCTTTTATAAAATCATTTAGATTATAAATTAACATTCAAATATAATTAAATTATGATCTTTTATTAAAATAAGTTATGATATCAAACATATATCATTTTAAGTTTTTGAGGAAAAAATGTCTACTACCAAAAACGACAATACAGTTAAATCGAATTTAGAAAAAGAAGCCCTGGATTATCATAAAAAAGGTCGTCCAGGAAAATTAGAGATCACACCCACTACGCCCTTAATTAGTTCTCATGATTTATCTTTAGCATATTCACCTGGTGTGGCTACTCCTTGCCTCGAAATTGAAAAAAAACCAGATACAATTTATGATTATACTTCTAAGGGTAATGTTGTTGCCGTTATTTCAAATGGCACTGCTGTGCTAGGCTTGGGTAATATTGGTGCGGGCGCATCAAAGCCAGTTATGGAAGGAAAAGCCGTTTTATTTAAAAAATTTGCAGATGTTGATGGTATTGATTTAGAAGTTGATACCGATGATATAGATAGGTTTGTAGATGCAGTATCGTTATTAGGCCCAAGTTTTGGGGGAATAAATTTAGAAGATATTAAGGCACCTGATTGTTTTATAATAGAACAGCGTTTAAGAGAGATGATGGATATTCCGGTCTTTCATGACGATCAACATGGAACTGCAATCGTAACTGCTGCAGGAATAATAAACGCACTTCATTTAACTGATAGAAATATTAAAGATACAACTTTTGTAAGTAATGGCGCAGGTGCAGCATCTATTGCATGTATTGAATTACTTAAAGCAATGGGCGCACAAAATAAAAATGTAACTTTAGTTGATAGAGATGGCGTCATATATAAAGGAAGACAGTCTAATATGAACCAATGGAAATCTGGTCATACTGTTGATACCAAAGCTAGAACTTTAGAAGATGCTCTAAAGGGCGCAGACGTATTCTTAGGACTTTCTGTACCAGGTTCGGTTACTAAAGACATGGTTAAAAGCATGGCATCTAAACCAATTATTTTTGCAATGGCAAACCCTATACCTGAAATTATGCCTGAGGATGTTAAAGATGTAAGGTCAGATGCTATAATAGCAACTGGAAGATCTGATTACCCTAACCAAGTTAATAACGTTCTTGGGTTTCCCTATATTTTTAGGGGTGCACTGGATGTTAGGGCTACAACTATAAATGAAGAAATGAAGATTGCTGCAGCCAATGCTATAGCTGAATTAGCAAGGAAAGACGTGCCTGATGAAGTTAATGCAGCTTATCATGGCGTCCAATTACATTACGGTAATGATTACATAATACCAGCTCCTTTTGATCCAAGGCTCATTTCATCTGTTTCTTCAGCAGTAGCAAAAGCAGCGATGGATTCAGGTGTTGCCAAGAAACCTATAAAAAATTTGGAATCTTATGAAAGAAAGTTAGAAGGTAGAACTAATCCTATAGCTTCAATTTTGGAACCTTTAAAATCTAGAATTAAAGCTAAAAAACAAAGAGTGGTTTTTGCCGAAGGTGAAGAAGAAAAAACCATAAGGGCAGCATTATCATTTTATAACTCGGGATTTGGAACACCTATTTTAATAGGTAGAGAACACAGAATAAGAGAAACTATGGAGAAAGTTAATCTTGAAGGACTTAGTGAATTAATTATTCATAATGCAAGTCTAAGTAAAAATAATGAAAAGTATATTCAAGAACTTTATAAAAAGCTTCATAGAAAGGGTCATCTTAAAAGAGATTGTCAAAGGTTAATCAATCAAGATAGAAATGTTTTTGCAGCTTCAATGATTTCTGCAGGAGATGCAGATGCAATGGTAACAGGAGTAACAAGACCTTTTGCTAGATGCTTTGACGACATTACCAAAGTAATAAGCGCAAGAAAGAAAGAATCTTTTCTGTCTATGTCTATGATAGTTTCAAAAGAACGCACTGTGTTCATTGGAGATGTAAATATACATGATAGACCCTCTGCTGAACAAATTGCTGACATAGCTTCAGGTATTGCAAACACAGTTAAAAACTTAGGATATACTCCAAGAGTTGCTTTATTGTCATTTTCAAACTTTGGTAATCCTATAAGACCTAGTTCAAAAAACATAAGAGAAGCTGTAAATATATTAATAGAAAGAGAAGTTGATTTTGAGTTTGATGGAGAAATGACTGCAGAGGTTGCTCTAGATCATAATCTTATAAAAGAAAACTATCCTTTTTGTAGGTTATCTGGTTCTGCTAATGTCCTAATAATGCCTGGATTGTTATCAGCTAACATATCGTTTAAGCTTCTTCAGTCTCTAGGAGGTGGGTCAGTTTTAGGTCCCTTAATGATTGGTGGAGAAAAACCATTTCAAATTGTTCAAATGGGCTCGTCTGTATCGGATATTGTAAATTCTGCTTCTATTGCAGCATATAATGCTATTTACTCAAAATAACGTTCCTTAAAAATATCTTGATTGATTAAACCTTTTAATGAAGCTTTAGGTCTGGCTCCGTAATATTGAATTACTTCAGCAGCGGCTTTACTACCTAAATTTCCACAGGCTACTAAAGGATAATCATTTATTAATCCATATAAGAATCCTGAAGCAAACATATCGCCTGCACCAGTTGTATCAACTACTGTTTTTATTTCATAAGCTTCAATAGCGAATTCTTCATGATCTTCTCCAGATGCATCTCCAGAATTACTCCAAACAAAGGCACCTAACTCACCTCGTGTCACTGCACCAGTTTGAACGTCATTTCTTATTGCCCAAAGACTTCGATTAGTATCTAACTGATATAAAGCTTTAAGTTCTGAATCATTAGCGAATATAATATTAATGAATTTTTTTATTAAATTAAGAAAGTCTTCTCTATGCCTTTCAACACAAAATGAGTCTGATAAACTTAAAGCTATTTGAATCTTATTTTTTTGTGCTAATTTACAACAATGATAAATAGCTTTTTTAGCTGCTGGCTGGTCAAATAAATACCCTTCAATATAAAGTATTTTACTATTAAGTATTAAATCTTCATTTACGCAATTTATGCTGAAATCTATACTTGCCCCTAAAAAGGTATTCATACTCCTTTCAGCGTCAGGCGTAACTAAAATAATACTTTTAGATGTTTTATTTGATTTGTTTTCAAACTTATTTTCAAAGAAAACATTTGATTTGTTAATATTTTCAGAAAACAATCTTCCAAATTGGTCAGATCCAGTTTGACCTATAAAACACGCACTACCTCCGAATGAGCTAAATCCAACTGCTGTATTAGCAGCGCTTCCACCAGACACCATAGTTGGTTCTTTTAAAATATTAATTAATTTGTCTTCAGTTTCTGTGTCTATTAATTGCATACCTCCTTTTGGAATGTCCAATTCAGTTAGAAGCTCATCTGAAGTTTCTGCTATAATATCTACAATAGCATTACCTATAAAAGTTATATCATGATTAAATTTCTGCATTTTTGCCTCAAAAGTATTTTTAAATAGACTTAATATAAAACTATATCTATGAATATCATTTATGAAAAAAGTTCCAAATAAAATAATTTTAAATTTGTTGTTAATCTTACTATTGAATGGTTGTCATACGCTACAGCATAATGGCTTTCAGGACAAAATACCAAAAAAAGAAGTTAAAGGTAAAAATATCATTTATAATAATTTTAAGACTTCGTCTAAAAATAGTAAAATTGGAAAGGAAACAACAGAAGAGGTTACTCAGAAATTAAAGAAAAATTCTGAATTAGAAAATTTAAAAAAACAAAAGAAATCAAGACAAGAAAAATTTAATCTAACATCAATTTTAAAATTATCTGAAACAGATCTTTTAAAAAGATTAGGTGTAAGTGACTTTGTTAAATTTGAAGGCAAATTAAAAAATCATCAATATTATTTTTCTAAATGTTTTTTAGATGTTTTTGTTATCAAAAAAGAAAATGATTACTATGTAAACTTTTTTGAAACTAGACCAATAAAACTTAATGGCACATTAAAAAAAGAAGAATGTTTACAAGATATAAATACAAAGTTAAATATTACAAAAAAATAATTATTTCCCTTATCCTCCAAGATTTAAAACATCTGATAACGAATATAAACCAGGTTTGGCTGTTGCTGCCCAATATGCAGCCCTTAAAGCTCCCGAAGCAAAGATTGATCTATCCGTGGCTTTGTGGACCAGTTCAATTCTTTCACCCTCATTACAAAATAGTACTGAATGCTCACCAACTACGTCTCCACCCCTTAAGACTGCAAAACCAATTTCTTCACTTTTTCTTTTACCAACTATACCATCTCTTGATACTTCTTTAACATCTGACAGTTTTTGATCTCTTGCTTCAGCTGCTGATTTTCCAAGCATTAAAGCAGTACCAGAAGGAGCATCAATTTTATGTTTATGATGCATTTCTAATATTTCAATATCCCATTCTTTACCTAGAATTTTAGTGGCGTTAGAAACTAAATTTGAAAGCAAAGTTACGCCAATAGAAAAATTGGCTGAGTAAACAATTGGTATTTTTTTAGATAATGATAATAATTCTTTTTCCTGAGAAACATCTAAACCTGTTGTACCTATTACAATAGACATATCGTTATCATAACATTTCTTTGCATGAAGCATTGCTGCTTTAGGAACTGTAAAATCTATTAATACGTCTGAACTTCTAAAAAGTGATGAAGTATCACTTGTTAATTTTTTAGAAATTTTAGTTTTCCCTGCCAAAAGTCCTATATCAAAGCCTTCTTCATCTTCACCAGGCAAACATGTGGAGCTCACTAAATTATATTTTTCATTTTCTATGATTAAACCTATAAGAGTTTTGCCCATACGACCGTTGCCGCCAGGAATAGATACAGATATTTTTTTCATAAATCACCTTAACTAAATAAATTGTACTCGATTATACCTAATAATTATATTACTCAATCAATTTTTTGAATCTACTAGTTTTAGGGCTAATTTTTTCTATTCCTAACTCTTTTATTTGCTTAAATAAGTCTTCTTGTTTTTTAGAGATACCAACTGGTGTTTCTACGTTAATTTGCACATATTGATCTCCTCTAGAACCACCACGTAACCCTGGCATTCCTTTACCTTTCATTCTTAAACGAGTTCCACTTTGAGTTCCTGATGTCAAATTCATTTTTGCTTTAGATCCATCTACACAAGGAACTTGTATTGAATTTCCTAAGACAGCATCAATAAGAGAAACTGGAACTTCGATAAAAGTGTCTTTACCATCTCTTTGAAATATAGAATGATCTTTAATGTCAATAAAAATATATAAATCACCAGGAGCGGAGCCTCTAGCCCCAGCTTCACCTTCACCAGAAAGACGTATACGCGTTCCGTTATCTACACCAGAAGGAACATTTACAGAAAGTTTCTTGCTTTTATTTACCCTACCTTGCCCTTTACATGGGCGGCACGGGTCTCCAATGATTTCACCTACACCTGAGCAAGAAGCACATGTTCTTTCAATTGTGAAAAATCCTTGTTGAGCTCTAACTTTTCCATGTCCTCCGCACTGACTACATTGTTTTGGTTGAGAACCTTTATTAGCACCTGAACCATTACATGATTCACACTTTGCAGGCACTGTTAAAGAGATCTCAACTTGATCACCAGAAAAGGCTTGTTCAAGTGAAACAGATAAATCGTATCTTAA
>JADHQW010000031.1 GCA_016777705.1 Alphaproteobacteria bacterium
GCAGTTAAACCTTTGGGTCCAATAGCTTATATTATTAAAGCAAGAGTAACTTTATTGCGTGATCTTGGAGGAGCTTTAAGTCCATTTAATGCTTTTTTAATTTTACAGGGACTTGAAACCCTTAGTTTAAGGATGAAATCTCATTGCGATAATGCATCAAAGGTTGCAAATTTTCTTCAAAAACATAAATCAATTAAAAAGGTCATTTATCCAGAATTGCAAAGTGGCAACTCTAAAGCATCAGCTGATAAGCATCTCCATGGAGGATACGGTGGACTGGTAGGTTTTGAGCTAAGTGGAGGGCTTCAGGCAGGGAAAAACTTTATTGATGCTTTAGAATTATTTTATCACGTAGCAAATATAGGTGACTCAAGAAGTTTGGCAATTCATCCTGCAACTACAACACATAGTCAGTTATCAGCAGAAGAACAGTTCAAAACTGGTGTTTCTGAGGATTATGTAAGACTATCTATAGGAATAGAGCATATAGACGATATATTGGCTGATTTAACAAAGGCCTTAGATAAATCTGAAATATCATAAATAAATAAAAATTTAACTTTTAAAAGCTAAGAAAATGATTCTTAGCTTTTTTTTTAATTAATGTTTATTTAATCAATTATATATTATAATAATTTTCAAAAATATTAAGAGAGAATATATTTGCTTTTTGATAATAAATTTTCGGTCGCACCCATGATGGACTGGACAGACCAGCATTGTAGATATTTTCATAGACTTATATCTAGCCATGCTGTTCTTTATACTGAAATGATTTCTGCTGACGCCTTATTATTTGGTCCAAGGGAAAAACTACTAAGCTTTAATAAAGAAGAGTTACCTTGTGTTCTTCAACTAGGAGGAAATAACCCTGACAAACTATCTAAAGCTGCAAAATATGGACAAGATAATGGATATTCTGAGATTAACCTAAATATTGGTTGTCCTTCTAATAGAGTACAGAATGGTTCGTTTGGGGCTTGTTTAATGGAAACCCCAAAATTAGTTGCTGAGTGCGTAAAAGTGATTCAAGAGAATTGTCAAATACCAGTTACTATTAAATGCAGGATAGGTATTGACGATATGGATGAAATTAAAGGTTTAGACGATTTTGTTGATGAAGTTTCTTTATTAGGGACTAAATTATTTATTATCCATGCTAGAAAGGCCTTACTAAACGGCTTAAGCCCAAAACAAAATAGAGAAATACCACCCTTAAATTATCCAAGGGTAGGATCTTTAAAAAAAAGAAGACCAGATTTAAAAATTATAATTAATGGCGGCATTCAATCAATCGAAGATGGCAAAAAATTAATTGTTAAGCATAACCTTGATGGATTTATGATTGGAAGAGAAGCGTATAAAAACCCTTATATATTATCTACTGTGGACACAGACGTTTTTGACAAAGATGTAAAACAAAGAACAAGATACGAAATAGCTATGAAAATGGCTGATTATATAGATAATTATATGAAAAAAGATGGATCTCAAGTACATGCAGTTACCAGGCATATGTTAGGTTTATATAATTCTTTGCCCGGTGCTAAAGAGTGGAGAAGAGTTTTAAGTGAAAATACAAAATTTTCCAAGAATGGAGACGTTTTAAGACTTGCAACAGACAATATAGAAGATGTAATACATACGAAGAATTTAAAATTAGCTTAGGAGACTAAAGTTGGAAGAAGTTAACAAAAAAGAAGGTTATAGATCTATTCTAGAGATGGGACCCTTGTTATTATTTTTTGGGGTAAATTATTTCTATGGAATTATGGCAGGTACTACAGTTTTGGTAATAAGCACATTATTTTCGCTTGCTCTTTCATGGTATTGGTTCAAAAATATTCCAATGATGGCAGCTGCTGGATGCGTAGCAGTTGTATTTTTTGGTGGCTTAACAATTTTTTTTGATGACGACTTCTTTATTAAAATAAAACCAACTATTGTTTCAATAATAATAGCTGGCGTTCTTGCTTCTGGAAAAATTTTAGGAAGAAACCCACTTGCTGCTATTATGAAATCAGCGGTTAGCCTTACACCAGAAGGATGGAACAAGTTGACATGGTTATGGGTAGCTATGTTTATAATAATGGCTATTGCAAATGAAATTGCATGGAGAAGCTTAACAACTGATCAGTGGGTTTCTTTCAAAGCTTTTGGAATACCAGTGTTGTCTCTTGGTTTTGGTTTGTTATCTTTACCCATAATGCAAAAACATCAAATCAAAAAAGATTAGTTTTTACCTTCTATAGATTGGAGCTTTTTTGAAAGCTCTAATCTCATAGGAGAATTTTTTGGGAGTTTAGACAAAAGTTTGTTCCAAGAACGAGTTGCTAGTTTGTTATTTCCTTCAGTAAAAGCGTTAAGACCCTGAAAAAATAGAGCATCTATATTGGTAGAATCTAAAATTAAAATTTCTGCGATAATGTTTTTAACCTCTGATGTAAAGTTAGGTTTGACAGAAGGGGGTAATAATTCTTTTAATAACATTTGTTTTAAAGCTATGTTGTCCGGACTTATTTCGATCGCTACTTTTATTGCATCTAGGGCCTTTTCTCTATTATTTAAAACTTTGTATGATCTAAATAATTTTAGCCATCCATCTAAGTCCTGTTTAGACTTTGTTAGACGATCAGCAAGTTGAGCTACCATCTGATCTATCTTTATTTTTTGGTTCTCTTCAGTTGAATTTAAAATATCTTGTGTAATGGAGTTTTTATAATCTAAGTTTGTTTTAAATTTATTCTCCAAAACTTTATTACTAATACCTAAATTTTTAGCTGCAGATCTTATATTTACCTCAAGGTCATTTTTCCATGTATCTGTGTTTTTAGTGATTTTGTATAGATCAACCCATATTTTGAAAGCTTCTTCTTCATTTCCAATTTGAGATTGAGCTAGTCCATTTAAAAAATTTGCACCTGGATCAAAGGGGTCTTCAATTAAGGCTTGATTTATTAGGTTTTGTGCCTTTGATGTTACTTGACCATCTGCTTTTTTAACCATTGCCTGAGCCAACAAAGATTTTAATTTCGGTGTGCTTTTTATAGACAATATTTTTTTTAAACTAGATATTTCAACCTCTGTTTTATTTATTTTTGATGCAGTAGAGGCCAAATTTAAAAGAATATTTAAATCCTTGGGGTCGGTTTTAGATTTTGAAAGCAGTTCATTGAATTTTTTAAGGTCTTTGAAAAACATACTATTTTTTTTATTTTCACTTTGGATTAATTTTAACTTAGAGGCGTTTAATTTTTCCATATTGATAAATGGATTACCAATTTTATAGTAAATACTAGAACTTAAAAAAAATATAAATATAGCTAAAATAACAAATAACAACTGAGGTGATTTCAATTTTCCACTTTTGTTTTGCAAATAATTTCTATATTTTATATTTTGAAAAATATAAAATATAGAAATAATAGTAATTATAAAAATTATAACAAATAACATAGATTCTATTTCTATTTAAAACGACTTTTTTTTAAAATTTTCATAACCAAAAACAGACCCAATATCAAAATTATAAAAGGTAAAAACCATAATAATATTGTATTAGTTTTTAATGGAGGATTTAAAAGTATATAATCTCCATATCTATTACTTAAATATTCATAAATTTCTTTATCAGTAGAACCTGTCTCAATTTTTTCTTTTATTAAAATTCGTAAATCTTGAGCGATTTGAGAGCTTGAATCGTCTATACTTTGGTTTTGGCATACAAGGCATCGAATGTTTTGCCCAATTTCTCTTGTTTTATTTGTAACATAATCAGATTTAACATAATTTTCTTTTATATTTATATTATTTTGAGCTGTTACGAAAAATAAAGAAAATACAAATATAAATAAATTTATTTTTTTTAACATTCTATTATTTTTTTCTAATTAAAGGTAAGACTTCGAATTTAAATACATTATATAAAAGTGGTCCAGCATGACGGTAAATTATTTTACCATCAGTATTAACTATGAACGTTTCTGGTACACCATAGACTCCCCAATCTATGGCTATTTTTCCAAAGTCATCTAATCCAATCTGGTCATAAGGGTTACCGTAATCTTCTAAAAATACTTTAGTATTTTTTACTTTATCTTTATAGGCAATACCAACAACAGGAATGAGTTTAGACAATTCTTCAATTAGTGGAGCTTCAACCCTGCATGGTGCACACCAAGAAGCAAAAAAGTTAACTGCAAAAAAATTATTTTTATATTTATCAATATTTAAAGTTTGATCTTTAACTTTTTGTTGAAAAAAATCTATCTTTTCAATTTTTATTGTTGGTATTTTTTTGCCAATTAGTTGAGAATTAATTAAATTTTGATTTGAAGGATTTTTTTTAACTTCATACAAAACTAATGCTGATACTGCTAATATCAACGCAAATAATGTAAGAGGTAATATGTTAAAAATTATGATTTTAGATTTCATTTAAATAGCATTCTTAAGTTTTTTCCTAGATTTTCTACTTTGTAATATCGACACTAAACCACCAAGTGCCATAAAGCCTGCCCCTCCCCAAATCCACGAAATAAGAGGATTGAAATAAACTCGTATCGACCACCCAGTTTCCTTGTTACCATCTCCTAATACTAAATAAGTATCTCCCCAGAAATCACTTAGAATAGCCGCTTCTGTCGTTTGACTTTTCTCAATTGGGTAGAAGCGCTTCTCTGGTTTTAATACGTCAATTATTTTTTTGTCTTTTAGAAGAGTAAATGTAGCAGTTTCAGATTTATAATTTGGGCCAGGTAAAGTTTCAACTTTATCAAATATTAATGATTTATTTCCAACATTAATAATATCTCCAACATTTTTTTTAATATTAAATTCAGTTTTATAAAATTGCTCTCCTGTTACACCTACTAAAAAAACAGCAACCCCCATGTGAGCAATATGTACTCCAAGATTATTTTTTGAAAAATACAAAAATATAGCTTTAAAACTGTTCAATCTTAAATTTGTAGCTTTTATTTGAAACGTCAAATCAACAATTACACCTGTAAGTAGCCATATAGCAAGAGATCCACAAATTATAGAAAATAAAGAAGATTCATCAATCATAAATAGTCCCAGCCCACCCAAAAGAGTAATTACAGAAAGAAAAATAAGTTTTTTTGCAATTTTATTTGGTTTTTTTATTCCCCAGCTTAGGAAAGGAGCTATTGCCATTAACAAAATTACTGGGGCCATAATAGGTGCGAAGGTTGCATTATAGTATGCAGGACCAATAGAAATTTTATTTCCATTAAATGCATCAAGAAATAATGGGTACAATGTTCCTATTAAAACTGTTGCTGCAGCTGTGGTAAGAAATAGGTTATTAATAAGAAGAGCGCTTTCTTTACTCATAATATTAAACTGACTTTTATCTTCTTTAAATAGCGATGTTTTAGTTGCGTATAATATTAAAGGACCACCTGTTGCAATTCCTAAAATAATTAATATAAAAAGTCCCCTTGACGGATCTGAAGCAAAAGCATGCACTGAAGTTAACAATCCTGATCTAACTATGAATGTTCCTAATAAAGAAAATGAAAAGCCTAATATTGACAGTAAAATAGTCCAGTTGATCAAAATAAACCTAACTTCTAGTATTCTTACAGAATGTAATAAAGCAGTTGCAATTAACCAAGGCATAAAAGACGCATTTTCTACTGGGTCCCAAAACCACCAGCCTCCCCATCCTAATTCATAATAAGCCCACCAACTTCCCAGTGCTATTCCAATTGTAAGAGCAGACCAAGCAATTGTTATCCAAGGCCTCATTTGGCGCGCCCATTCTTTATTAATTTCTCCAGTAATTAATGCTCCAACTGCAAATGAGAAAGATACTGATAAACCAACATATCCAAAATATAATAGTGGTGGATGTAGTGCTAAACCTGGATCCTGAAGTAAGGGGTTTAAGCCATTACCATCTATTGGCAAAACGTTTAGTCTTTCAAAAGGGTTTGAAGTAAATAAAATAAATGACAAAAATAAACATAAAATTATTGTCTGTATTCCAATTATTGAAGACAAAAGTTTATAAGATATTTGATGTTTTTTTCTAGAAACTAAAAATGTAAAAAACGATAATATTAATATCCATAACATTAATGAGCCTTCATGATTACCCCACGTTCCGCTGATTTTATAAATTAGAGGTTTAAGAGTGTGTGAGTTATCTGAAACAATAACTAAAGAAAAATCAGAAATTATAAAGCTATATACGAGAATTCCAAAAGAAAAGAGTATAAATACAAAATTAATGAAAGTACTTTTTATAAGAACGTTTATGGTGATATCATCGCTTTTTTTAATATTAAAACACCAGAAAAGGACTTGAAGTAGTGAAGCAACAAACGTAAGTATCAATAAAATATGACCTATCTCAGGGATCATTTTTTTTCTCCCTGCCAAACCCCATTTTTTATAAGAGCGTCAGCTACTTCAGGAGGCATGTAATTCTCATCATGTTTAGCAAGAACTTGGCTTGCAATTAATTTGTTATTTTGAAACATACCTTCAACTACTATACCTTGACCTTCCCGAAATAAATCTGGAAGCGGTCCATCAAATAAAACCTCTATTTGATGACTTCTATCTGTTATATTAAATTTAGTAGTACCATCTTTTTTTATTACAGAGTTTTCAAGAACAAGGCCTCCCACTCTAATTTTTTTTTGAATATCTTGTTTGTTTCCATATTTGACTTTAATTTCATTAGGAGTGAAGAAGTATATAATATTTTCTTCCAATGCCATTAATATAAGCTTAGTAGCTAAGCCTAGGGTTAATGTTATAAATACTATGATTATAAGCCGTCTGTATTTGGGGTTCATTGATTTAAATTTTTACTCAACTGCTAAAATTAAGTGTTAGATTTGATTAGATGGCTTAGTAATTTTTTTGCTTTTTTTAATTTGTAAAAAGCTAGAAAAAGTAAATAAGCTAAACTAGATAGTGTTAAAAAATAGCTAGGCCATATATAAATATTATAACCTTCCATGATCCAAGATATATTTTCCATATGAGGTCCTATTTATACAAATTCCCTAAGGTTTGATTTTAAAAGTAGAGCTTCACATTTTTTTTCTATTAACTTTGTCTTAACGTTAATGGTAATTATATATAAAGAAAATATACTAAATCCAGTTATCATGAGAATTAGTGGAAGAAGCATTTGATTGTCGATAGAGGGGCCGTCAAATCTTAGTATGCTAGATGGCTGATGTAATGTATGCCACCAATCAACTGAAAATTTTATTATTGGTAAATTAATAACACCAATAATAGCAAGAACAGACGCAGACTTTGAACCATCAATTTTACGTTCGAAAGCGTTAGATAATAAAATATAACCAAGATAGAAAAAGAATAATACAAGCATCGAAGTAAGTCTTGCATCCCAAACCCACCAAGTTCCCCACATTGGTTTGCCCCACAATGATCCAGTTATTAAAGTTAATAGTGAAAACATTGCTCCAATAGGTGCAATAGAACTTGAAATTATATCTGCTAATGGATGTTTCCAAGCTAAATAAAAAACACAAGAAATGGCTAAACTGAGAAATAATAATGAAGCAAGCCAAGCTGAAGGAACATGAACATACATTATCCTAACGGCATCACCTTGTTGATAATCTTTAGGGCTATCGAAAAGACCGAAATATAATCCTAATGTAATTAATATAACAGAAATGACGATTAAAAAAGGTTCGAGTTTGTTGGTAATTCTTTTGAATCTATTTGGGTTAGCTAACCAATCAAACATGTGTTTTGAACCTTCTTAAATTATATAGCACTAACAAGTTTTTATCACATTTTTTTTCTAAGTAAACTTTAGTCACCTTCCAATAGCAATTCTTACTAATAAGGCAGAAATAAATGGTGATATTACTAGATATATTAAAGTTAAAGCCATTAATAAAAACAAGTTTCCGAAAGGAGATTCACCTGTTTTAACAGCTTCATTTATACCTACTCCAAATATTAAAATAGGTATCATCAGAGGTATAATCAATATTGGTAACAAAATGTTTCCTCTCTTCGCTCCTAATATTAAAGCAGATCCATTTAATCCAATTAAAGAAATTCCTAGACCACCTATAGACATACTTAAAATCAACCAAGGTAAATACTTCAACTCCATACTTAATAAAATTGCAAATAATGGGGATGAAAGGATTGTAGGAATTAATACTATTAACCAATATGAAATACTTTTAGACAATAAAACTATTTCAAGTGGGACATCTGTTGTTGCAATTTGATCTAGCCACCCACTTTCGTAGTCTTTCTGAAGTATTTTTTCTAGAGAAGGTAATATTGCTATTATTAAACCAATCCAAATAATTGCATTAGATACAATACCCAGTTTTTCCTTATCTGGACCAATACCAAGAGGAAACAACAAAATTATTAAAAGCATGAAACCAATAATAGAAATTAAATCAATTAAAGAACGAGAATTTGTTAAAAAGTCTCTTTTCATATGAGCTATAAATATATAAGTCCAGCTTGAATGAGAGGTTTTCATTTTATATTCCGCTTATTTAATAAGGTTAAATCTATGATATTAAATTTTTTTTCTAAAATATTTAAGTCATGACTGGCTATAATGACAGTACCCTTTTGTTTTAAAAAGCTAGAAATTAATTGTTGAAATAATATACGACTTGGCTGATCTAATTCATTAGTAGGTTCGTCTAATATCCAAAAATCTATTTTATTGATAAACGAATAATACAACCTCGCTAACGCTGCTCTTTTTTTTAAACCTTCAGAACATTGAGATATGAATAAATTAGCATACTTATCTATATTTACGCTTTTAAGGGCTTTTTTTAAATTTTCTTCACTGGTTGACCATCCTTTTATACCCACCCAAAATTTAAGATTTTCTATAATAGTTAAATCTGTTGATAAGCCGTTTTTAGTATCAATAAAAATTAATTTTTGAGACCATTCTGCTGTGCTTAAAAGAATGCTTTTTTTATTTAGTTTTATTTTACCATTTTCTAGAGGGGTAAAGCCAGCTAGTGCTCTTAATAGTGTTGATTTTCCAGATCCATTTTCTCCTTTTATGATTGTCACTAAACCAGTTTCTATCACAGAGTTAAAATCAGAAAATATAGTTCTGGAACCTCTTTGGATGGTTAGATTTTCTAAATTAATCATTGATAACTCAAATAAATTTTACTTTTATTTATATTTATACAATAGTTTAAGAAAAATCTTGTAACTTAAATGAGATTTTTTAAATTAAAATTTTATTACTCTTTATTTTCTGTAATAGCTATCAATACTTATAATGAACAAATGGATTTAGGCATGAAAGACGGACCTTTAAAAGGCATAAAAATTATTGATGCTTCTTCCATTTTGATGGTCCCGTATTGTACTAGATTACTTGCAGACATGGGAGCTGAGGTAATTAAAATTGAAACGTTAGAGGGTGACAACACAAGATATATTGGGCCTGGTGTCAATAAAGGAATGGGTGCTGTTTTTTTAAATATAAATAGAAATAAAAAAAGTATATGTATAGATTTAAAAACTCAAGATGGTCAATTAATTGTTAAAAAATTAATAAAAAGTGCCGATGTTTTTGTTTCAAACATAAGAAAAGCCGCTTTGAAAAGAATTGGCCTTACACACTCAGAATTCAAAAAAATTAATCCTAATATAATTACTGCTAATGCAGTAGGGTTTTCATCAAAAGGTCCTTATGCAGGATTACCTGCCTTTGATGATACCATACAAGCTGTAAGTGGGATGGCAGCTTATCAAGAAGCTTACTCAAACCAGCCAAGTTATACGGCTGGAGCAACGGCAGACAAAGTAACGGGATTAATGTTAGGAATGTCTATTGTTGCAGCATTGTTTCAACGTACTAAAGATGGAGAAGGTGCAGAATTAGAATTGCCTATGATGGAGACAATGGTGGATTTCTCCCTTGTGGAGCATTTATATGGCTATAATTTTATCCCGCCGAAAGCTCCTCCAATTTACCCCAGGCAATCTTCTCCAAATAGAAGACCCTACAAAACATTAGATGGTTATATTGCTGTTCTTCCTTATAGCGATGATCAGTGGTTAAGGTTTTTTAAATTAATTAATAAAGAACATGTTTTGCAGGATTTAAGGTTTTCGTCTTTAAAGTCTAGAAATGAAAATATTGATCAGTTGTATTCAATTCTCTCAGATGCTCTTGAAAAAGAAGATACTAATTATTGGATAATTAATTTAAAAAAAAGTGATATTCCAGCAATGAAAGTTAATTTTCCTGAAGATATTTTTGAAGATGAACATTTAAAAGAAATAAAGTTTTTTAAAACAAACAATCATCCAACTGAGGGTGAATTGCTTTATCCAAGTATTCCTACTAGTTATAATAGTGACATTGAAAATCAAACACTCCACGCCCCTAACCTTGGAGAACATACAAAGGAAATGTTGCTTAGTATTGGATACTCTATTTCTGAAATCGAGAGTTTGGTGTTTAGGAATATAATTAAAATTTAAATATTAAAGGGAAACGTTATGAAAATAGAAAATGTCGGCTTTATTGGTTTAGGTGCTATGGGATCAGTGATGGCACCATTAATAGTTAAAGCAGGCTATAATGTTTTTGGATATGATGTTGGTTCAAAAATTGAACAATCAACTGGGGTTAATCAAGTTAATTCAATTAATGACTTGATAAATATGGATGTAATAATTTTTATGCTTCCCAATAGTAAAATTGTTGCACAAGTTACAAATGAGTTATTAGATATTAATATAAAATCAATGTTAATAGATATGTCCTCAAGTGATCCTCGTGAAACAAAACAATTAGGTAAAACTTTACAAGATAAAGGTATAAATTTTTTAGATGCGCCAGTTTCTGGAGGAGTTAGTCGAGCAAAAACCGGTAATTTAATGATAATGGCTGGCGGTAAAGTTGAGCATATAAAAATTGTTGAAAATCTTTTGTCAGTAATGGGTAATGTACAATTTGCAGGACCATTAGGTTCAGGGCATGCGATTAAGGCATTAAATAATTATGTGTCTGCTGCGGGTCTAATAGCTAGCTTTGAGGCATTAGCAACTGCACGGTCTTTTGGTATTGAGCCAGAAAATTTTTTAAAAATCATTAATGGAGCTACTGGTAAAAATAACACTACAGAGGTAAAGTTAGATAAATTTGTTGTGTCAGGAAAATTTAACTCAGGTTTTGCTTTAGATTTAATGGTGAAAGATGTCTCAATTGCTAACAGCTTAATAAAAGACTTAACCACTAATGATCCATTATCAGGAAGTGTGTCTGGGTATCTGTCAAAGTCACTTGAAGAACTAGGTGCAAATTCAGATCATACTGAAGTATATAGAGTTTTAAAAAAATAGATTTGATTTACTAAGTAGATAAAATATTATCTTTAGATTGTATTTTATTAACAATATTAAAAATTGATTATTTTTTAGTCAATTATTATTTTTTTTAAAAAGCTACATTGACAATCAATTATTTTTTTTTTATTATGTCTCTCAATTTTAAGATATTTAGGTATTTACAATTGTTTCAAAAAATAACATTACTAATTTTGGTTCCATTTTTATTAAATGGTTGCAGCTATATTTCAGATTTTAAAGATACTGACAACAGTAGTTATAAAAAAAATACTAGTGCTGTTTCTAAACACACGTCAAATACTTCTAAAAATTGGTTAGATAGAACTGATATTGCTATACATGGAACTCAAAACGGTAGGCCAACCTATAGTATAGAAACAGTTCAGCCTTTAACTGAAACCGAAGATACCAAAAGAAATACTACCTTTTTTCAAGGGCGGCTTGCAACACGTGGGTCTGATGAAACTTTAAATTTAGGTTTGGGTTATAGAAGGTTATTACAAGATGAAAGTATGATTTTAGGTATTAATACTTTTTTTGATACAACTAGAAAAAACTCACATGAAAGAATTGGTCTAGGTTTAGAGGCAATTGGCCAACAATACACTTTCAGATCAAATGTATACAGAAAATTATCAAATGAAAAAACAGTTATTAATGGCTCTAATACTACTTATGAGCAGGCACTACATGGTGTTGATTACGAAATTGATACTAGTGTACCTTATCTACCTTGGATGAGGATGGCGATTAATGGTTATAATTGGAAAGCTGTCAATAATGCTGATGATTTAAATGGAAAAAAATTAACTTTCTCAGGTTATTTAAGCTCAAATGTTATTGTAGATATTGGAGTAAATGACGACAATTATAATGGCACTGATGGATTTGTTAAATTTACTTATTTGTTGGGTAATAATAATATAAATCAAAACTTTACTGCAGAAAAAGTGTCCGCAAACTTTTCCACCGATAGAAATCTTAAAAATCATACTCTTGATAAAGTTAAACGCCAAAATGATATTATTATTCAAAAACGTGGTGGTGTTGTTATTGGAAGGTCAGATTAATGATGAAATATTTAATTACTGTCATATTTATTTTTTTAACAAACTATGCCAATGCTGGTTGTTATAGTGTTACTGGTCAAACTACTGTTTGTGGTCCAGCAACTCAGTATGAAGTATCAGTAAGTAAGGTTGAACTTTGTACTGAAAGCACTTGTGGAACTGCAGTAACAGTAGCTGATACTGCTGCTGTATTTGATATAGCAGCTGCCTCAGCAGGTGCTGCTGTTGGTTCTTACGCTGATTTAAATGGTGTTACACCTGGTACTTACACTCATATAAGGTCCACCGTATCAAGTACGATAAAATATACAGCAGTTGCAAAGTCTCCATGTAGTGCAGTATCAGCCAATACATCTTTTACACTTACTAGAGCAAAA
Source organism: Alphaproteobacteria bacterium (assembly GCA_016777705.1). GTDB lineage: Bacteria > Pseudomonadota > Alphaproteobacteria > Puniceispirillales > Marisalimonadaceae > Marisalimonas. The sequence goes on from JADHQW010000031.1 coordinate 12,836, forward strand.
GGTGTTGTAAACGGAGATTTATCCGCTGAAAATCTAGCTTGGGCAGTCAATGATGTATCTTTCTATCATACGGTCGCATTAAGTGCACCCTTGCTAATTTCATCTACTGCTCCACTTCCACAAATCAAAATTGATTTTTCTACTTTAAATGCACATTTATGTATCTCTGGATCATCTGCTTCTTATCCAGGTCCACCTGTAATGACTGTTACCGTTAATAACAATTAAAATTTTTAAATAGTCTTAAGTTCTAAATAGTAAAAACTAATTTTAGTTGTCTTAACGCTCATTTCATCTGAAGTTCAGTTATTGTTGTAGTGCTTGTATTAAGTTCTAAACTCATTTTAAACTCTATTAATGATGGGCCGGCTACGTTCATAGCTTTTTTGATTGCAGGAATAACATCTTCAACTTTCTCAATAGTAAAACATTCTAGACCAAAACTCTCACCATACTTTGCAAAGTCAGGGTTTACTAAATTTGTTGCATAATGATCTCTTGTTGGAAAATGTAGTTCTTGATGATAGCGAATTGTACCATAATGTTGGTTATTAGCGACTATGACTCTTATTTTTGCTTTTTGAGCAACGGCAGTAGCGAGTTCAGAGCCAGTCATTAAGGCGCCGCCATCTCCAACAAGAGAAAAAACTTGTTTATTTGGAAATCTAAGAGCAGCAGCAATTCCTGCTGGAATACCCATTCCCATAGCTCCTATTTCAGATCCAATTAATTTCATTGAAGATTTAAATGGAAACCTGTGATGCATCCAACTGGTAAAGTTTCCAGCGTCATTTGTTATTATAGAGTCATCTGGCGCTAATTTACCTAAGCCATCAATTAAATAAGCAAAATCAAGGCCATCATTTGCATTTCTTGGTGGAAGTGTAGCGTTGTTTTTTAAGTAACGTTGATGACATAGATTAACCCATTCTTTTCTATTGTTATTGGTGTTTTTATTTTCAATTTCTGATAATTGCTCTAGAAAATTTTCACTATCAGCAACTATGCTTAAATCTGTTCTGAAGATTTTACCTATTGAATTTGGATCAGGTAAAACATGTATAAAAGTTTGATTTGGCGATGGAAATTTATAAGCCATATTAGGCACCCCATTAAACCGATGGCCTACCACTAAGACTACGTCAGATTCTAATGCATTTTTTCTAATTGGTTCTGGGGGTCTTAATCCTAATTCTCCTGCATAACTAGGGTGATCGTGTGAGAGAATATCTTGATGTTCATAAGTGCATAAAACCGGTAGATTATATTTGTTAGCAACAATTTTGACAAGTT
>JADHQW010000032.1 GCA_016777705.1 Alphaproteobacteria bacterium
ATCCGCTCCAGCTTCTACACATTTTTCTATTTGATCTAATGTTAAGTCAATATCAGTTGTAGGTGTGTTAGTCATAGTTTGAACACTAATAGGTGCGTCACCTCCAACAGAAATATTTCCTACTTTAATTTTCTTAGATCTTCTTCGCTCTATATGCCTGTAAGGCCTAATGTTCATTATTATGTCCTGAAATTAATAAATCATTAAAAGTTTTGGTTAAGTTATTAGAAGTAAATTATTAACAAATTATTAATTAGTAAAAGCTTTAATATTTAAGGGACGAGCTTTAATTATTTCTCCATCATCACCTAAAGAGGGTAAAAAAATATCACCTCTTGAAAGTGATAATACACCAGCATTTCCTGTGTTCAATGTTAAACCATTTATGTTTGGAACAATATAAGTTTCCCCTGGTCTCATTAATCTTGTCATAAGGATGTTTCCATTTATATCTTCTATTTCAACCCAACTATTACCGATAGCTTTTAAAACCAATTCCGTATTAGGGTTTCTCTCATTAGCTTTTGCAGACATCTCATTAGCTTCAATTCCAACTGATTTAATTAAATTTTCAGAGGTTAAGTTTTTTTCCCCATTATTTTCAATATTTTTATCTTGAACTTCAATTTTAGTATCTAAAATAATCTTCTCAACTTTGTTAATATTTTTTTTATTATCCAACGAAACACTCTTATTTGTATCTATACTATCTTCTATTATAATATAATCGTTTTTGGTTGAAAAATTTGTCTTGTTATTCTCTAAAACTTGGTTGGAAACGTGGTTAACATTATTATTTCTATCGCTGTAGTACCATCCAGTGTAAATAATAAAAGAGATAAAAAGTGATAAAACTGCACCTATTGGTAAAAACTTTCTAGCTTCAGTATTTGGAGTTAAAAACTTATAATCTTCTTTATAAGTATTAAGTTGAAGACTTTCTTTAAATTCTTCCACTAAAACATCAGCATCTAATTCTAACAAAAATGCATAAGATCTAACAAATCCAATTTTGTAAGCCAGACCATGCAATTCGAAATCATTACCATCTTCAAAATCTTTAATAATGCTGACTTTAACCTTTAAAATTTTACTAGCTTGCTCTTGAGTTAAACCTTTTTTAAGTCTTGCATCTAAGCATAATTTTCCAACATCATCTTTCTCAACCGTATCGAAAGCGTCAAATACTGCCTTAGAAACAGCTTCTCCACTAAAGTGTGATTCAACGGAATTTTTTTTGTTTTTATCTACATTAATTGGCATATATATATTCCCTATGGGCATATATTTTATATTGAGTCAGATTTTAAATCAACATTTGTTTTAAAAACATAATTATTAAATTATTTATCCAAATTAAATGCTAAATGCAAAGATCTCATTGCAAGTTCGTAATACTCTGATGAAATAAGGACTGAAATTTTAATTTCACTAGTAGATATAACCTGAATATTAATATGATTTTTAGCTAATGTTTGAAACATGGTTTTTGCTATACCGGATTGCGACCTCATTGCATTTCCTATAATTGATATTTTAACAACGTCTGTTTCGCTTGTAAACTTTTTAAACCCTATATTTCCTTTAATTTTTTTTATTACTTTTTCAGCCATTAATAAATCAGTTTCTGGTATCGTAAACGTCATATCTGTTGAACCATGATTAATAGAAGATGATTGAACAATCATATCAACATTAATAGAAAAATCTGCTAATGCTCCAAAAATGTTTGCTGCTTGACCCGGTTGATCAGGGATGTCTGACAAAGTTATTTTAGCTTCATTTAGACTATGGGCAATGCCACTAATTTCAGATTTTTCCATATTACCTCTTTCTTCAGCTATTAAAGTTCCAGGTACGTTTGCAAAACTACTTAGAACTCTTAAATTTACATTATATTTCATTGCCAACGCAACTGATCTTGTTTGCAATACCTTAGCGCCCTGAGATGCCAATTCTAACATTTCTTCATATGTTATAAAGTCAAGTTTTTTTGCTTTCTTTACTATTCTAGGATCTGTTGTGTACACCCCATCTACGTCAGTATAAATATCACAACGATCAGCTGAAAAAGCTGCTGCTAAAGCTACCGCTGTTGTGTCTGATCCACCTCTACCTAGTGTTGTAATTCTATTATCTTCTGAAATTCCCTGAAATCCAGAAACTATAGCTATATATCCCTTTTTAATAGAACCCATTATATTAGATGTTTTTATATCTTTAATAACTGCTTTACCATGAGTGTTATCTGAAACTATTGGAACTTGCCAACCCATCCATGAACGTGCTTTCAATGATAATTCTTCTAAAGCTATTGATAAAAGTGCAGAAGTAATCTGTTCACCAGTAGATAAAACTACATCATGCTCAGACAAGGAAAAGTTTTTTGATGTTTGATTTACAAGATCTATTAAATTATTTGTAACTCCTGACATAGCAGAGACAACAACAATAACTTTGTTACCTTGATCAACTTCACCTTTTATTTTTAATGCAATTTTTTTTATTTGAGGCACATCTGCAACAGAGGTTCCTCCAAATTTCAATACCACTAATTCCAAAATTCTGTTATCCTATTATAAATAGTAATAAATAATTAACCTGACTTGATTTAATTTTTATATATAGCCTATGACTAATACAATAGACAAAAAAGAAATAGAACAATTTTCTTTAATAAGCAATAAATGGTGGGATCAAAAAGGGCCTTTTGCAGCATTACATAAAATGTCAAACGTAAGAATTGAGTTTGTCTTAAGAAATGCTAAAAGATTAATTAACAAAAAGCAAACTGACACAAAACCACTTAATGGGTTAAGATGCCTTGATGTTGGATGTGGCGGTGGAATATTATCTGAACCTTTAAAAAGATTAGGCGCAATCGTTACTGGAATAGATGCATCTGATAAAGCTATTGTAATAGCGAAAGATCATGCGCTGAAAAGTCGTTTGGATATAACTTATAAATGCACAAGTACAAGCGATTTAATCAAAGTTCAAAATAAAAATTTTATTAACAAATTTGATATTGTAATAGCATCAGAGATTATAGAGCACGTTAAAAACAGACAAAAATTTTTATTTGATATCTCTCAATTATCTCGCTATGGAGGGCTTGTTGTTTTTACGACTATAAACAAATCTATTCTTGGGGTAGCATTAGGTAAATATCTTGCGGAGCATGTTTTAGGGGTGGTGCCAAAGGGAACACACGATTACAAAAAATTTATTTCACCAAATGATCTAGCTTCAGAAGCTGAAAAATATAAAATTATTCTTGACAATTTTACTGGATTTGCACCTACTTTTAATATTAAAAACCTTCTTTATAGGGAGTTTGGAAATTTTAAGTTATCCTCAAATCTTGAAGTTAATTATGGTGCTGCAGGTTTAAATCTAAAATCTAATGATCCTCTGTAATCCAAGGGATATTTAGGACATCTACTCCTTCGTCTCTTAGTTCATCTATTTCTTTTTTAGTACCATGTCCATATATAGATTTTTCTTTAATTTGACCCTGGTTCATTGAACGAGCTTGATTAACAAAATCATCGCCTACAAAAGTAGAATTTTTCTTTATTTCATTTTTGATAGATCTTAAAATTGTTGCAATATTTTCTAACTTTTTATTTCTAAAAGCGTTCTTCTGAATTTTATTTTTAGTAATTTTTTTATTCGTATTTTGGATTTTCTTTAAACTTGGAGTTGTTAGTAATTTCGAAATATTTTCACTTCCACAAAGTGGACAATTAATCAACCCTGAATCCAATTGCTTCTCAAAGGTTTCTATATTTTGAAACCACCCATCAAAACCTTTTTGTTCAGTACAGTATGATGATTGACATTTTAGTTTATATTTTATCATGTTAGTTTATTTAAAGTCTACCACAACAATGCTTATATTTTTTTCCAGAATCACATAAAGGACATATTGAATTTCTAGCGATTTTGCCACTATCTATTTTTAATGGTGTATTTATTTCTTGATTTTCATCATTGTTTTCTTGTCTTATTTCTATGTTAGACAAAACTGAAGTTATAGTTTTTCTCAATTTATCAAGCATATCTTCAAACAATTCAAATGCTTCTCTTTTATACTCATTTAATGGGTCTTTTTGTGCGTAAGCTCTCAGCCCTATGGATTGTCTCATCTGATCTAACATTAACAAATGATCCTTCCAACTTTGATCTAAAACTTGTAACATCAAGGTTTTTTCCGCTTGTCTAAAAACATCAACCCCAACTTTAACAGCACGTTCTGCCATAAAGTTGTTTGACAATTCTGTTAAACGAGAAATAATCTCTTTTTCTATAATGCCATCTTCTTTAATCCATTTTTTTATTGGAACATCTAATCCTAAATAATTTTTTACATCTTCGATTAAACCGTCTCCATCCCATTGATCGTGATAACTTTCATTTGGAATAGATTTAAAAACTACCGCCTCAATAACTTCATAACGCATGTCAACAACCATTTCACTAATATCATCCGATCTCATTATTTCTTTTCTTTGATCAAAAATTACTTTTCTTTGATCGTTCATAACATCGTCAAATTTTAAGAGCTGTTTTCTTATTTCAAAATTATGCGCTTCAACTTTACCTTGTGCCTTTTCTACGGCTTTATTAATCCAAGGATGGACAATAGCCTCACCTTTTTCTAATCCAAGTTTTCCTAACATATTCTCTAATCTGTCTGATCCAAAAATTCTCATTAAATCATCTTGGAGAGATAATAAAAATTTTGAACCCCCAGGATCACCCTGTCTACCTGTTCTACCTCTAAGCTGGTTGTCAATTCTTCTACTTTCGTGTCTTTCAGTTCCAATTACGTATAATCCACCGGCTTGAAGAGCTATATTTTTCTTTTTTTCAATATCATTTTTTAATTCATTTAATTTTCCCTCATTTGGAGACGATGATTTAAGCTCATTAGATTGCCTAATTTCTAAATTACCTCCTAATTGGATATCAGTACCTCTACCTGCCATATTTGTGGCAATAGTAACCGCACCTGGTATTCCTGCATATCCAATTATTTGAGCTTCTTGTTCATGAAATTTTGCATTTAGCACTTCATGCTTAATATTTTTTTCTTTTAAAAGCTTTGATAAAATTTCAGATTTTTCTATTGATACCGTTCCAACTAAAACTGGTTGATTATTTTTTTGACAATCCTCAATTAATAAAATTACAGCCTCGTCTCTTTCAAAATTAGTTTTGTATATTTCGTCATTGCTGTCAATTCTCGCGACTTTTAAATTTGTTGGCACTGCTAAAACCTGCAAGTTATAGATTTCAGAAAATTCACCTTCCTCTGTCAAAGCCGTCCCTGTCATTCCCGACAACTTAGGATACATTCTAAAATAATTTTGAAACGTCACACTTGCTAAAGTCTGGTTCTCTGGCTGGACAGTAATTTTTTCTTTAGCTTCAATTGCCTGATGTTGCCCTTCTCCAAACCGTCTACCTTCCATCGCTCGTCCTGTAAATTCATCAATAATAATAACACTATCGTCTTTAACCATGTAATGTGTATTTTTTTGGAATAATTTATGAGCCCTTAAAGCTTGATTTATGTGGTGTAAAAGTGAAACATTTTTAATATCAAATAAACTCCCGTCCTCTATCATATTTTCTGACCTTAAAGCTTCTTCAACAGTATTAATTCCTATATCTGTTAAGTTACAAGTTCTCTGCTTTTCATCTAATTCAAAGTCATCTTGTTTCAATAAAGGTATAAATTTATCAATTGATTTATATAATGTTGAAGAGTCTTCAGATTGACCAGATATAACTAGTGGCGTCCTTGCTTCATCAATTAATATAGAGTCAACTTCATCAATAATAGCAAAGTTAAATGGGCGCTGAACCATTTCATCTAAACTATATTTCATATTGTCTCTAAGGTAATCAAAACCAAATTCGTTATTGGTTCCATAAGTTATGTCTGCTTTGTAAGCAATCCTTCTTTCTTCGTCATTTTTATCTGATAAAATACAGCCTACTGACATGCCTAAAAAATTATATATTTGCCCCATCCACTCGGAGTCTCTTTTTGCTAAATAATCGTTAACTGTTACCACATGAACTCCCTTACCTTCTAAGGCATTCAAATAGCATGCTAGGGTTGAAACTAATGTTTTACCTTCTCCTGTTTTCATTTCAGCAATTTTACCCTCATGAAGAACAAGTCCACCAATCAATTGCACATCAAAGTGGCGTTGGCTTAATGTTCTTTTAGCTGCCTCTCGGACAGTAGCAAAAGCCTCTGGTAAAATATTATCTAAAGTTTCACCATTTGATAATTTTTCCTTAAAATCAATAGTTTTTAACTTTAATTCCTGATCAGACAACTTAATAAATATATCCTCAAGTTCATTAATTTTATGAACCAAAGGGTTGTATTTCTTAATTTGTCTGTCATTGGACGAACCAAAAAATTTTGAAGTTAAATTGTTGAACATTGAATGGGCTCCGATTAGTCAGGAATTTATTCTGTTTATAATATATAATGCGTATTAATAAAAAAACATCATTTCTTGTATAGTATAAAAAAAACTTGTAAAAAAATATAAATATTATAATTGGAATATACCAAAATGTCTTACTTTAAAACTTTTTTCACGTCTCTAAAATTATTTATTTTGTTATCAACTAGTCTTGCTCTTGCTGAAAATCCAAAAAACATAATTGCAGCCAATGTAAATGAATATATAATCACAGCTCAAGACGTATTGGATGCGTATGGAAGATTGCCGTCAAAATTAAAAGAAAAACCACTTCCTGAATTATATCCAAATATTATTAATGAACTTATAAATCAGCATTTAATAACTGAACAAGCTTACAAAGAAAAATTGGATCTCAATAAAACAGTTATTGATCAGATCAAAAAAAATAAAGACCAAATTTTAGCAAGATTTTGGATAAATAATTTCCTTCTTAATCAAACTAAAAGAGAAAATATTGAAATATTTTATAATAATTATCTCAAAGCATTTAAATCATCAAAGGAGTTTAATGCCAGTCACATACTTGTTAAAGAAGAACAACAAGCGTTTGAGATACTCAAAAAATTAGAAAATAATGCCAAGTTTTCTGACTTAGCTAGAACCCAATCTATTGGCCCTTCTGGAAAAAATGAAGGTAAACTTGGATGGTTTACTTCTGGACAAATGGTAAAAGAATTTGAAAAAGCAGTGCTTTCCCTTAAAAAAGGAGAAATAACAAAAAAGCCTGTTAAAACAAAATTTGGTTTTCATATAATATTGTTAAATGACGTAAGGGATTCAAAACCTAAAAAATTATCTGAAGTTCAACAAAATATTATTAATAGAATTAAAAAAAATTCCCTTTCTAACCTTGAAAAAAAACTCAGAAAAAATAGAAAAATAATTATAAATGATTTTAAGGATGTAGCCCAGAAAGTTAACAATTAATTTATTTAGAACTTATGTTTATAAAAAATTTAAAAAATGTAGGCAGTTTAAATGATATAAAAATATCAACTGTTTCCTCTGGTATTAAAGACAAGTCTTGTCAAGATGATGATTTGCTTTTAATAGAATTAGACCAAGGGGCAAGCATTGCAGGAGTTTTTACAAAATCGTTGACTTCAAGTGCCCCTGTAAATCATTGTAAACATAATTTAAAATCTTCTAAATCACCATCAGTAAGAGCTATTATAGTTAATTCAGGAAATGCAAATGCATTTACTGGTAAGGTCGGGGATGAAACTGTACTAAATGTCTCTAACTATCTATCAAAAAAACTTAACTGTAACTTGAATCAAATATATACAGCTTCTACAGGTGTTATTGGTGAGCAATTAGATTCTAAAATAATCATCAATGGCATAAATAAAATGAGGCCAGCAGAAAAGCCAGACTGGTTAAAAGCAGCTAACGCTATTAGAACAACTGACACATTCTCTAAACTAGTATCACGAAAGTGTCATATTGATAATGTTGAAATTGATATTGTTGGTATTGCCAAAGGATCGGGTATGATTGCTCCTGACATGGCAACTATGTTAGGGTTTGTTTTTACAAACGCTAATTTAACATCAAATATTCTTCAGCAGTTGCTAAAGTCCGCAAATGAAAAAAGCTTCAACTCTATCACTGTAGACAGCGACACTTCAACAAGTGACACTGTTTTACTAACTGCAACAAAAAAGGCAAAGCACAAAATAATTGATAATTATAACGATAAAAGTTTACAAAATTTTAAGAAAACTTTAAATGATGTGATGTTAGACTTAGCAAAATTAGTTGTTAAAGATGGAGAAGGGGCATCTAAATTTATAACTATCAATGTTGTTGGCGCTGTTTCAAAAATATCCGCTAAGAAAATAGCTTTTTCAATTGCGAATTCTCCTTTAGTCAAAACTGCAATTGCTGGAGAAGATGCAAATTGGGGAAGAATTATCATGGCCATTGGCAAATCTGGAGAATATGCTGAAAGAGACAAAATTAAAATTTTTATTGGTGACGAACTAGTTACTAATAATGGTTTGGTCTATGAAAATTATTCTGAAGTAAATGCCACAAATCATCTAAAAAAAGATAAAATTCAAATTACAGTCGATATTGGAGTTGGTAAAGGATTAGCAACTGTTTACACTTGTGATTTAACCCACAAATACATTGAAATTAATGCAGATTATAGATCATAAAAAATTACAGTTAGTTGTATCAATTGCTCTTATAAATGAGAATGATCAAATTTTAATATCAAAGCGTCCAAAAAAAAAGTTTTTGTCAGGGTACTGGGAATTTCCTGGTGGAAAAGTTGAAAAAAACGAAGTTCCTGAAAATGCTATTATTAGAGAAGTTAAAGAAGAATTAGATATTGATATTAACAATAAATGTATTGCTCCACTATCTTTTTCAGAGTTTAGTTATGCAGAATTCCAATTATTGTTGCTTTTATACGTTTGTAGAAGATGGGAAGGAGAACCTAGACCTATGGAGCAAAATGAAATTAAGTGGGTAAAAGCAAATATGTTAAGGCAATTCAAAATGCCTCCAGCTGATGACTCATTAATATATAGTTTACAGGACTTATTCTAATAAAATATAAATTATTTAAGGATTACATTATGAATGAAAATAATAAAGTTGTTATATATACCAGCTCTTTATGTGGATTTTGCTACAAAGCAAAAGTTTTACTGAGTAATTATGATATTGAATTTACTGAAATTAATATTGATAATGATTATGACAAAAGAACAGAGATGATTTTAAAAGCTAATGGCAAAACTACAGTCCCACAGATATTTTTAGGGTCTGAACATATTGGCGGATGTGACGATTTATATGAGCTTGCAAGAGAAAATAAATTAGAAATTTTTAATAATTAATATGTCTTTTAACCTATCATTAACGTGCCTTCAATATACCTCAACAGAACAAGAGAGTGTTACTCTTAAAGCTATAAAACCTCTCATAAACGAAGCTGTTAACCATGGCAGTAACTTTATAGCGTTACCTGAATGTGCAACCTCTCTTCAAAGTAATCCTGAACAAACAAAAAAAATAACAACAACAGAAGCAGAAAATATTAGCTTACAAACTTTTATAGAAATAGCAAAAAATAACAAAATATATGTTTTAATTGGTTCATTGCCAATAAAACTTGAACATAAAATAGCTAACAGGTCATTTTTAATAGGACCGGGTGGTGATATTTTATATAGATATGATAAAATCCATTTGTTCGATGTAAAATTACCCAATGGAGAAATATTTAAAGAGTCTGAAACATACTCACCCGGCTATCAAGCAATAATAGCAACTATAGAACAAAAAAATAAAATTAAAATTGGCATGACAATATGCTACGACTTACGTTTTCCTCATTTGTACCAAGACTTGGCTCAAAATGGAGCTGAAATTATTACCGTTCCTTCAGCTTTTTCAAACACAACCGGTCCCATACATTGGCACACCCTATTGCAAGCTAGAGCTATAGAAACAGGATGTTTTATTGTAGCCCCAGCTCAAACTGGGCATCATCAATGTGGTAGGAATAGTTTTGGCCATTCTTTAATTATTTCACCTTGGGGAGAGATATTAGCGGATGCTGGCAAAGATGTTTGCTTTATTAATACCATAATTGATTTAGGAGAAGTTAAAAAAGCAAGATTAGCAATACCATCGTTAAAGTCACATAAACGTTATTTAACTAATTTTTAAATATTTTTCTTCTTTTAATTTTAATAATTCATCTTTTTGTAAAGATAGTAAATTAATTAACCTGTTTTCTATAGCATCACCTATTTTCTTTATAGCTAAATGTGGATCTCTATGAGCCCCACCAGTTGGTTCTGGTATAATTTCATCAATGATATTAAATTTTTGCATATCTTGAGCTGTTAACTTTAACGCTTCTGCAGCATGATTAGCATTTTCAGAGCTTCTCCATAAAATAGAAGAACAACCCTCAGGTGAGATCACAGAATAAATTGCATGTTCTAACATCAAGGTATTATTTGCAACTGCTAATGCCACTGCTCCTCCAGAACCTCCTTCTCCAGTAATTACAGAAATCGTTGGCACACTAACCTGTAAACTTTTTTGTATGCATCTAGCAATAGCCTCTGCTTGCCCCCTTTCTTCAGCTCCCTTTCCTGGATAAGCTCCAGCAGTATCTACAAACATGAGAATTGGTAATGAAAATTGATCAGCTAGTTGCATCAAACGTATAGCTTTTCTATAACCTTCAGGTCTAGCCATACCAAAATTTTTTAGAATTCTATCATTTGTGTCTTTTCCTTTATCAATGCCTATTACAACAACACTTCTCCCCCTAAAGAAGGCTGTGCCTCCAGTTAGAGCGTTATCATCTGCAAAATTTCTATCGCCAGAAAGTGGTGTATAATCCTCCATTAGATGATTTAAAATATCTTCAAAGTGTGGTCTCTCAGGATGTCTTGCAACTTGGACTTTTTGCCAAGCAGTTAGTTTAGAATAAGTTGATCTTAATTCTTCAGATACTGCTCCTTGCAATTTTCCAATTTCTTCTGCAATATTAATGTCAGCACCTGAGGATAAATGACGCAATTCTTCTATTTTACCTTCAAGGTCTGAAACTTGTTTTTCGAACGATAAAAAATGTTTAATCATATTTAATAACTTTCTTCATTTTTAAAATTTATTTTATCAAGTGGATGTGCATCCCTAACAAGTCCACGTAACCTTTCAGGTTCTACATAAGTATATATTTCAGTGGTACTAATATCAGCATGACCTAATAATTTTTGCAAAGACCTGAGATCTGCTCCTCGATTTAATAAATGAGTAGCAAAACTATGCCTTATTTTATGTGGAGAAATATCTTCATTTTCAAGCCCAATAGTTTTTGACAAATTTAGTATATCCTTATAAATGGTTTGCCGGCTAACATGACCAATACCATTTTTTTCTGGAAACATATATTTATTATTAGCTTTAGCTTTCGAAAGGGACCTATGTTTCAACCACAAACCTATGTAATAAAATGATTTTTTATTAAAAGCAACCATCCTATAAACATCTCCTTTGCCTTTAATTTGAAGTTTATCTTTAAGGTTTACAAAATCGGATAAAGGCAGACTTAGAAGTTCAGAAATCCTCATACCCGTAGAATAAAGAATTTCTAGTACCACTAAAGTTCTTAAACTTTTATTTATTTTTTCTAATGATTCACTTTGTAATTTAGTAAAATTTTCTCTAGCGGTCTCTAATACTAAAGTAATTAAATCTTCAGATAAAGCTTTGGGTAATTTTTTCTCTTTCTTCAAACTATTAATATTATTTAATGGGTTTTTTTGGATATATTCTTCTTCTTGTAAAGTCTGATAAAATTGGCGCATTGAAGATAATTTTCTATTAATTGAATTCTGTTTAAGATTTTGACTTTTAAAAAAAGAAAATAAATTTTTAAAGTCAATTTCCTTAGCGTTTAAAAAATTAATATTTTGCTTCCTAAACCAATCATTCATCAAAATAATATCTGAAGCATAAGCATTTTTTGAATTTTTCGACAAACCTTTTTCTATATCAATAATATTGATTATTTTATTTATTACATCATTTCTAACTGTTGTGTCTTTTATCATTGGTGTTTTTATTAAAAGTTAATAATTTTAGATGTCATTATTTCATAAGTAATATTGTTTGCTAAATCTTCAAAACCTATATCTACAAGTGCGTTTCTTATAATTAATAAATAATTTAAGTCAAAATCTTCAAAAGGATTATTGTTGACCAACCTAGCTACTAACAAAATTGTCAAAGATTTTTTATTTTCTTTAGCTGCTTGTTCTATAGATTTTGATAATATATAAGTATTCAGATCAAAGTTTCTGTTCCATTTATTATATTTTTTCTCATCAAAACTGTTTTGATTGAACTTATTTATAAAATCTAACCATTTTATATTTTTTGGCCCTATCATTCCAGCTCTTTCAATAACAGGGATAATCGGCCAAGCTTTTTGAGTTAAAATCAAATTCCAATCCCATTCTTTATCTTTTTTTAACATAAGAATATTTGCTAAGTTATTTCCATCATATAAGTCTGGATTAGAAGCTATATTTATTTTTCTAATTGTATCATTTAATTCTTTTGTCAAAGAAGAATTTTTAATTTTATTAAGAGTTGGCAAGTATAAATTAACACTATCATAAAATCTACCAACCTTCATTTCTAACTTCAAAAAGTTTAAAATCGTTTCTGCTTTTTTCACCTCATCTTTTATACTTAGGACAGAAAACCAAACATTCGCTCTACTTTGTCCATTTGGTGTTTTTTTGTAATTTGATATAGAATTTTCAATATCTATAACTCCATCACTAACAGATTTGTAATCTAAAATAATTTGGTCGGTGGACACAAATGTGAAATTAATTTTTTTATCTAATAAGAATGAACGCGCCTTGGGAGTTAAGTATGTGAGTTTCAACAAAGATTCAGTGTATTCTATTCCCAAATGAGCAATATAATTGATTTTTATTGGTATCTTGATTGTATCCATCATAATTAAATGAATAGGTAATATTTGATTATCTTTATTTTTTAATTCAAATTTTTCTTTTTCGTTGTTCATAATTTGAAATAAATTTTCAAAAATAGGGTCTTCAAAACCTTTAACTTTTAATAAATCAAGTATAAATTCAGCTTGACTTACTTTATCATTAATTGATAAGCAAAAAATTCTGGCTGTTTGCCAAAAGTGATTAGAATTGTTTTTTGAACCCTCATAAATATTACTACATGCTTTTTGATCTTGACGTCCAATTAATTCATATTCAATAATCCACTGTTTCCAAATATTCCATCTCTCACCATCAGGTAATTGATTAATTAACTGATAAAATTTTTCACTTTGACCACTACTTTTTAATTTAAATAACCTAGTCTCTAAAAATTTAATTATTTCTTCAGATGTTCCGCTTGGAGGATTTGAAGAACTCATATATAACTGTATTAAAAGAGCTTGAAGGCTTTTACTAGTTACGACGTCTGGAATATAGCTAAAATGCTCAACTATATTTGTTGCGCTCATATCTTTCCATATATCCAAACCCATAATATTGTTTAACTTTGTTTTAACTCCAATTGAACCTAAAGACGGTTTTTCAAGATTACTTACTTCAATATTGAGTTTTTTAACATTTGAGTAAGCTTCCATTTTATTAGACGTATCAACTTGAGCTATAGCAAAATTGAAATAAGTTATAACTATAAAGTAAAAACTATATTTGAAAAAACTGATTAAAGATTTATTTAACTTCATTATCATTTACATCTAATATTTTAATTTGAACTTTGTGAGGTGCTGGCATATCTATATATTTAAGAGCAACAAAAGCTCCTAAAACGAGAAGAGACAAAAATATTAATAAAAATTTATAATTTTTCATAAGGAATCCTAATATTATTTTTAACTTACAAACAAAATATGGCGAGTTTTTGTCTAAAGTGTCTGATTTTTTTATAATACATTAATCATTAATAAATTTTTCCATAAATTTAATGTCTTTAATATATTAATATGATATTTTGTCATCATGTTAAC
>JADHQW010000033.1 GCA_016777705.1 Alphaproteobacteria bacterium
ACTAGATGTTGCCAAAGGTCTGGCATTTATGTGTTCAGATGAGTCAGGATTAATGACAGGTAGTGTAATAGACTTTGATCAAACTGTTCATGGCTGGCATTCTTACTCTGCGTATGAAACAAAAATTTTAGATGATAGTCTGTTGGGAGAGTAATTATTCAATTCCTAATAATTTTTTTCTTTCATCTGCCCAAGTTCTTATTAAGTTATCTACAGCGAGACATATAAAAGAAATAAAAATTCCAAGAGTAAAACCTATTCCAGCTCCATTTGGCCTAGATAAACTTCCCATAATTAGTTGACCTAAATCTTCCGTTCCAATTAACGCTCCAAGAACTATCATCATTAGGGCAAATATAACAGTTTGATTAATTCCTAACATAATATGAGGTAGAGCTAGTGGGAGATCAATCAATCTCCATCTTTGAAGTTTTGAAACACCTGACATTGATCCTGCATCATGCAATGATGATGGAACGCTCCTCAGACCCTCAACTGTATATCTTGTAGCAGGGACGCTTGCATAAACGATCGCCGCTATCATTACTGAGGTATCAGTTATGCCAAATAATAAAATAACTGGTATTAAATAAATGAATGATGGAAAAGTTTGAAAGAAATCACAAATAGACAAAATAGATTTACTAGCAAAATCATTTTGAGAGCATAACGAACCCACTATAATTCCAGAAATAGCAGATACACCAACTGCAAATGTGGCCATATATAAAGTAATTAGAGTTCTGTCCCAATACTCTGATAATGCTATGAAAAGAATAAGACTTCCTACTATCAGACAAGATCTTAAACCTCCTATAATATAACCCGCACCCATGAATAGAACAAAAGTAGAGATTACAGGCATATTAAGATACGCTTGCTTCATTGGACCTAATACATTTGTTAATAAAAAAATATTAAATGAATTCAAATAATAAAAAAAAGTATTCCAAATCCAATCAACAAAGGCGTCTAGAATTGGTGATACGGTAAGACCTTTATTAAAAGGAATTAAATATAAATAATTAAAACCTTCAGGGAAAAAATAAGAAGCAATAAAAGCTACAACTGAACAACAAACAGTCAATAAAATAAAAAAAATAGATAATCTATTTCTTTGATAAAAATTAAGATTTGCAAAGTAATCTTTTTGTTTATTAGCCCAAGCTAAAGATAGTTTATCAAGAACTACGGCAATAATTACTACACATATTCCAATTTCTGCTGCTTTACCTATCTTAAGAGAATTAAGTGCAACTTTTAAATTAAACCCAAGCCCTTTAGCTCCAATAAAAGCAGCAATTGTTGTCATAGCTAAACATTGCATAATTACTTGATTGACACCAATCAATATATCTCTTCTGGCAGTAGGTATTAAAACTTTAAATAAGAGTTGAAATCTATTGCAACCACTCATTAATCCAGATTCAATAACTTCTGGTGAAATTTTTTTTAGCCCTAATATAGTTAATCTAACCATTGGAGGAGTTGCAAAAATTATAGTTGCTATAGATCCTGCATGATCTCCAACTCCAAATAAAACAACTATAGGAACCAAGTAAGAAAAATGGGGCATTGTTTGAGCAACATTTAAGATTGGTTGAAGTGCAGCTTCAACTCTTTTACTTAAGTATCCCCAAACACCTAATGATAAACCAATAATAAAACAGACTGGTGCTGTAAATAAAACCAATGACAAAGTTTGCATCGAAGGTTCCCATTGACCAAAAACAGAAACATAAAAAAAACCAATGCCAGCTAATAAAGCTAATCTAATACCTTCAAGCTTATATCCAATTATTATTGCACCAATGACTACAGCTGTCCATGGTAAAGCAGGAATTGAAATCCAAGTATTTGCATCAGTAATACTGTCTCCAAGTATAGAATTTACAGTTTGAAAACCTCCTAAAAAAACCTCTCTAATAAAAATTATAAAAAATAATACTAAATTAGATATTGATCTCGTAATTATTCTAAATAAAGTTTTGTCCTCATACATTTGCCAGTCTGGATCCCATACAGGGATAGTAAACCAGTTGAACATTAAATTATCCAAAAGGACATTGAACATTAAGGGCAAGTCTTTTAATAATGGAGGCAATCTCCATAAATAGTTATTTTCATTCTTTGGTATAAAAAAATATAATATTAAAAAAATTGTAAAAAGAAAAATAAATTGTTTTTGTCTTGAATTTTTTAAATAATTAAACATTCAAATATTTACTTTCCAAATAAGACCGTGATTACTTTTTTTGGTTGCAATATCCCAATAGGTTTGTTTTCGTTATTAACATCAATTACTGTTAAATTTTCTTTGCTTTCTAAAATAGACTCGGCTACAGTTTCAATTATTGCATCTTTGGAGACAGTATTATTACCTGCTAAAGACTGATCATACTTATCCATTATTGATTCAATTTTTAATACTTTCTCTCTTGGAACATCTTCTGTGAATTTTTTTACATATTCTGTAGCAGGATTAAGTACTATGTTATCGGGTGTATCTAATTGCTCAATAATGCCATCTTTCATTATAGCAATTCTATCAGCAAGTCTTAGAGCTTCATCAAAATCATGTGTCACAAACATAATTGTTTTATGAAGTGAGGACTGTAATCTTAAAAACTCATCCTGCATCTCTTTTCTGATTAATGGATCTAAAGCAGAAAAAGGTTCATCTAAAAACCAAATATCAGGTTCAACGGCAAGTGAACGCGCAATACCAACTCGTTGTTGTTGACCTCCTGATAACTCTCTTGGAAAATAATTTTCTCTTCCTTTTAAACCAACGAGCTCAACCATCTCCATTGCTTTTTTTATACTTTCTTCTGTTGCCAGTCCTTTAATAATAAGAGGGAAGGCAATATTTTCTAAAACAGTTTTATGCGGTAAAAGTGCGAAACTTTGAAAAACCATACCCATCTTATTTCTTCTTAATTCAATAAGCTGCTTACTATTCATCTCTAGCAAATCTTCTCCATCAATGAAGATCTTGCCTGATGTAGGGTCAGTTAATCTAGAAATACATCTCAGAAGTGTTGATTTTCCAGAACCTGACAGTCCCATTACCACCAACATTTCACCTTTATGAATTTCAAAGGAAGCATCATTTACTCCAATTATACATCCAGCTTTTTGAAATTCTTCCGCGGAAATTGGACCGCTGGCATTTTCTAGAAGTTTATTAGCATTGGTTCCAAATATTTTATAAACCGACTCACATTTTATTACAGGTTTTTGATTTATTGATAATGAGTCATTCATGATAAACTTATAACACTCTAATGTTATTTAATTAAAAAAAAAATTATAAATATTAAAAAAAAATCCCCACTTATAAAAGAGGGGATTTTATTATAGTATTAATTTACTGTTAATTCATCCATCGATCCATAAGATCTCTATGTTCAGCAATGAAAGTAGTTGCTGCATCAGCATGACTCATGCCTTGATTATCAACTAGATCAGCCATTAGACCAATTTGAGGCGCAGTAAATGACATTTTTGTATAAAATTTATACGCAGCTGGGTGAGTAATTGGGAACTTTATATGAGCAGCTTTTTTAAGCCATCCTTTAGGTGAACCACAACCAGTAGTTTCTAAAGTTCCGCCATTCTCCATTCTGCAACCCTCAAAGTAAGGAGGGAAATCAATGAATGTAAAACCAGCAGCATCAGTAAAGTTAGGAGACCAGTTAAATATTACTGTTCCTCTTCCTTCTTTTTTTGCTGCATCAAGTTCTGCCCATAATGCATCAGCACTACCTGCAAATTTAACCATCCATAGTTCATCAAGTCCAAGACCTTTTAATCTATTAGGCATAACGTCAGTATGCCATTCGTAAGGTCCTTCTAACCATCTACCTTTTCCACCTGAGTCAGCAGTTGCAAAGTTAGCTGCACACTCTGGAGATTTAAGAGCTTCCCAGTTTGGAAGGCCAGGGCATAAACCTTCGTCAATTACCCAGTTAGGAATTCCCATTTCCTCAAAAGTTATAAGATCATGACTTCCAGCATCAATAAGACCACCTTTATCCATAGCTTCATAAAAAGGAAGAGCCATAGTAGACTCCCAAGTTTCGTGAGCTACATGTAAGTCTCCAATTCTAACAGCTTCGTATCTAGAAGCTGATTCAGCTGGAACTAATTCAGCCGTATATCCTTGTTCTTCAAAAATTTGTGCCATAACATTTGCCATAACTATTTGGCTCGTCCAGTTAAGCACTGGTATTCTAATAGGATCTGCTGCTTTAGCAATACTTCCAAAAACTGTGAAAGAAACAATCACAGCCGCTAAAACTAATCCTTTAAATAATTTTACCATATTACCTCCCGTTAGGTTTTGATTTAAATCAAAACAGACGTTATTCTCATATATGGACATTTCAGTCATTTATTTCATATATTGAAACAGGTTTTTACATTAAGAATTTTTTTTTATAGGATGTTTTTGAATTAGTTTTGGAGGAAAAATGACTAAAGTTGCAATTATAGGCTCAGGTCCTTGCGGATTATCATTGTTAAGAGCATTTCAACAAGCTGAGGAAAAGGGTCAAAAAATTCCTGAAATAGTTTGCTATGAGAAACAAGAAAATTGGGGTGGTTTATGGAATTATAGTTGGAGAACAGGCTCTGATCAATATGGTGACCCCATTCCAAACAGTATGTATCGTTATTTGTGGTCTAATGGACCAAAAGAATGTTTAGAGTTTGCCGACTATTCTTTTGATGAACATTTTAATCAACCTATCCCATCGTTTCCACCAAGAGAAGTTCTGTATGATTATATTTTAGGGAGAGCAAAAAAAGCTAATATAAAAAAATATATACAATTTAGTACTACGGTAACCGAGGCAAAATTTAATGGAAATCAATTTGAAGTTTCTGTCTTAAATAAAAAAGATAACACTATAACATCAGATAATTATGATTATCTTATTGTTGCGTCGGGTCATTTTTCTGTCCCATACATACCTGAATATGAGGGAATGAAATCTTTCCCTGGTAGAATTTTACATGGTCATGATTTCAGAGATGCAGAAGAGTTTAGAAATAAAGATGTTGTTGTTTTGGGTAGTAGCTACTCTGCTGAGGATATAGCACTTCAATGTTATAAGTATGGGGCAAAATCTGTCACTATTGGGTATCGTCACAATCCGATGGGATTTAAATGGCCTGAGGGTATGAAAGAAGTTCATTACTTAGATAGATTAGAGGGAAATAAAGCAATCTTCAAAGATGGCCATGAACAAAATGCTGATGCTATAATTTTATGCAGTGGTTATTTGCATCACTTCCCCTTTCTTGATAAATCCTTGAGGCTTAAAACAGTGAATAGATTATATCCACCAAAATTATATAAAGGTGTTGTTTGGCAAAATAATCACAAATTAATGTATTTAGGAATGCAAGATCAATTCCATACTTTTAATATGTTTGATTGCCAAGCTTGGTTTGCAAGAGATGTTATTATGGGTAAAATAAAAATGCCTACAGATGAAGATGTTGATAATGATATTAATAAATGGGTATCTGAAGAAGAGGCCTTGGAAGATCCAATTCAAATGATAGATTTTCAAACTGAGTATACAAAAGATTTGCATTCTTCATCTGATTATCCTGCAATTGATTTTGAGCTAATTAGAAAACATTTTAAGGTTTGGGAACATCATAAAGAAGAAGATATTATGACCTATAGAAATAATTCTTTTTCATCGGCAGTAACGGGAACAGTTGCACCTATTCATCACACATCATGGGAAGAGGCTATGGATGATTCGATGGAAACTTTTATGAAATCTAAATAGTAAGGATTTTTTTAAAACGAGAGACTTATTAAGCTCTTACTCTGCTTTTAGTAGGGTCATAAAATGGAAAGCTGACAACTTTTGCTGGTATTCTTTTTTGATGTCCATCCAGTTTACCAATTTCAAGCGCAGTACCTAACTCTGATGAGCGAATATCTATTCGACATAAGGCAATATTTTTGTTTAGAGTTGGGGAAATTGTTCCACTAGTTATAATCCCAACTTGAGCTCTACCTAAGTGTACACAATCTCCATGATTAACTTTTTCATTTCCTTCTATTTCTAGACCAACTAATTTTTTATGAGGATGAGCTTTTCTTTCTATCAATGCTTCCTTACCAATAAAATTTTGTTCTTTAGATTTAAGAGGGACTGTAAAACTTATTCCAGCTTCGAAAGGATCAGTTTCATCACTAAACTCATGACCTCCTAAAATTAATCCTGCCTCAATTCTAAGCATATCAAGAGCCTCAAAACCCATAGGAGATATATTAAATTCTTGACCAGCTTCCCATACAGCATCCCAAACGTTTGGTGCATCATCAGGATGACAGTAAATTTCATAACCAAGTTCTCCGGTGTAACCTGTTCTAGATAACATAATAGGGATTCCAGTATGATCACCAATCCGACTAATTGTAAAATGAAACCACTCTAAATTATTGACATCAGGGTGAGCTGGAGGTGTCCATATTATTTTAGATATGACTTTTCTACTATTTGGCCCTTGAACTGAAATATTATGAAGATGATCTGTAGAAGATTTTATATTTACGTGAAGTTTTAATTCATCACTTAACTTAGTTAGCCACTCTCCTGAATAATCACTTCCACAAATCCATCTAAAGTTATGATCACCTAATTTATATAGTGTGCCATCATCAATCATAGTTCCATTTTCATAACACATCGCTGTGTATACTACTTGACCAATTGATAATTTTTTGATGTTTCTAGTAAGGGCAACATTGAGTAATTCTTCTGCATCAGGACCAATAACTTCAAATTTTCTTAATGAAGATAGATCCATCATTACAACATTGTTTCTGCATTCAGTATATTCTTTTATAGTTCCGTAATTATTAAATTTATTAGGTATCCAAAAGCCTGACGAGTCCATCATATCATTTGTTAATTGAGATGTTCTTGGGTGAAAACCTGTTTCTTTTGTTAACATAAAATCACTCCCAGCATTTTTTCTATAACCGATAGATTTTGAAAATCTATTTTTTTCTGAATAAACTCTAACGTATATATCTGTAGGGTTCCAGTCATTTGCAGTATCTATATCATCAGGACATCCTGACGAGACACAAACAAGATCTTTTTGGGCTTGGAAAAGAACATAGTCACCAGCTCGAGACCAAGGCATATCAGAGTAAATTACATTGTTTGCATCTATCCCTGTGTTAAAAAATAAATTTATAGCAGCCCAACCATTTCTTTTTTGAACACCATATTGATCAAGAGCATAATTAAAATTATCTGAACAATTTATATGCCCAAAATATCCCAGATCTTCATAAAGTTTTTTTGTGCATGCTGTACCAAAAGTATCGTGGCGACCAATGGTATCTTGAACCACTTCTACTAAAGGTTCTAAGTTTTTATCAAAATATTTTGAATGTAAGCCAGGCATTGCATAGGCCCCACCTACTATTGCTCTGCTTGCTGTTGTATCAATTGACAATTCCTCACCATGTTGAAGAGCTTTGCTATCAAAAGCCATAAAGTCTGAGCATTGTCTGCCATATAAATCTATAATTTGAATGTAATCACCTTTTTTAATTTCGTATGCATTAGCAGAGCTATGTTTAATTAATATTTCTTCACTAGGCGTTGCTAATGGCTCTGGTAAAATTCTCTCTAATTTATTATTTTTTGGATTAATTCTTTTGACTATAACTTCTATATCAGTGGGAGGGTTTTGATTTCCAACAATCATATTTTCCCCAGGACATGCTATAACAGCAAAACAATTTTCATTTACCAATATTTCTTCACTAGTGTCTCTTTTTGAGCTTTCATTAAAAATTAAAGTAGAAAAAAATTTATTAAGATTGATGTTTTTATTTTTTAATTTTTGAATTAAAAAAAATTTATCTGAACTAGTGCTTAAAACTTTTTTTAAAAAAGAATCTTCAATATCATTTTTTTTATTAATGATATTTTGATTGTTGTTACCCATTGCATCAAAGATGGTAATTTCACAAATTTGATTACCTTCTAGATTTTTAAGAAATAATTTATCACCCTTTTCGAGCTCAATCCCAATCAAACCTTGACCTTTAACAATGTATCTCTGAATATCTTCTGGAAGTCCGTAAGAGCCTTTAACAATAGGATTTGATCTTCTTACAGGATATTTATTTACGTCAATATTCATAAAATAATCTCTAATTTTATTTATTGTTTAATCTACTGATTGTTTTATATAATGAAAGTTACCTTATTATATCTAAAGTAAACTTCAATTGATTTTAAATGCTTCATTAAATGCTTCATTAAATTTTGATAGGTTTTTAGCAGTATAGCTGACGTAGTCAAAATCAATATTAGAGGTAATTTCAGATACCATGCTCCACATGGTTTCTCTCAATAAAGATGCGCATTTAATTGCTGTATATTTTAAGAATAATTCAGATGATAATTTTTTTTCAAAATAATTTTCTAGTAAGCTTATTTCCTCCTTTTCTGTAAATTCATTATTAGAAGCAAGACCACCTAAATCAAATAAAGGGGTATTAAAGCCTGCATATTCCCAATCTATTAACCATATTTGATCTTTATTTTGAATAAAGTTTGCAGGTAAAAGATCATTATGACTAAAAACAATATCAAAAGGTGAGGCTGTATTTTCAAGTTTTATTGATTTTTCTAAAAGTTCAGGAAGAATCTTAATATATATACTTTGATTGCTTTCTAGAAAATTTTTATAATTTTTTATTACATAAAAAACCCAAAAAATTACAGATTGACCAACAAGTTGGTCAGGTATTTTTTTATGAACTTTTTTTATAAGTTTGGTAATTTCTTCTAAATTATTTTTAATGTCATTTGAGTCAAATGTTTTACCATTAATAAAATTAAAAACTTGAATTGATTGATCGTGAAATAATAATGTAGGACAAACACCTATTTTAGAAGCTGCATTACTTGCCTGTATTTCATTGGATCTAAAAACTAAATGCTCCGGTATGTCATTTCCTATTCTTACAAAATATTTTTCTAAATTATCTTCAACAAGAAAATTTTTATTTGTTATACCGCCTCCGACTGGAGAAATTTTAATTTCACTCTTCCAGAAGTCAATACTATTTATTAATTTTATGCTATTTTTATCCATAAATTTTTATTTATATTATATTTTAAAATAAATTATTTTCTATTAATTATATATAAATTGCTTATAAATTTATAATGACTAGAAATTATTTAAGTGGCTCAATAAAAAAAGCTCTAGCAATAATAGAATGTGTTGGGAAGTCCCCAAAGCCACTTAAAGCAAGTCAAGTTTCTACATTAACAAAGCTAGATAGAGCAACTGCTTTTAGAATTTTAACTTACCTCACTAGTCTTGGTTATATATTTAAAGACACATCAAGTAATTTATATTCATTAGGACACAAGATTTTTGAGTTTGGTGATAAATCTGATTTTCTGAAGTCACTTACTACCTTGTGTTTTGAGCATATTAAAAATTTATCTTATGATACTAATCACATCACTTATCTCGCTGTTCTGGAAGGACCGCATATTGTTTACTGTGATAAAGTGGATCCATTAGGAGAAAATGCTCCAAGAGCGTTTAGAATGAGATTGGATGCACACAGTTGCGCTTTAGGAAAAGCTATACTTGCTTTTAAATCAAGAGATGAGCTAAGAGAAATTTACAAAAGCTATACACTTCATAAGCATACTTCTAATACTATCACCTCACTTGATAAACTTTATATTAATTTAGATAAGGTTAGAAAAAATGGTTTTAGTGTAAATGAGGCCGAAACATTTGATTATGTATATGGAATAGGAGCGCCAATAATGGATGCTCAAAGAAGAGCAATTGCAGGAATCGCAATTTCAGGAACTAAAGGAAGTATCAATGTAAAAACTATTCCTGATTTAGCTAATAAAGTTAATAATACAGCCAAATTGATTTCTCGTAAATTGCAAGAAAGTTAACATGTTTCAGTAGTTGAAACACTTACTTTAAGGCAATATTACTTTAAAATAAAGAATTTAAAAAAAATTTTTGCAAAGGAATATTCTATGGCTTTTCCAGAAAAAGTTGATTACGTTATTGTAGGAGCTGGTATTCACGGTCTTAGTACAGCATGGCACTTAGCTGCTAAATTAAAAGCTAAGGGTAAAGGTGACGGTTCAAAAATTGTAGTTATTGATAAAGATAGTATTGCTGCTGGCGCTAGTGGAATTGCTTGTGGTGTTGTGAGAAATAATTACTACCAACCTGCCATGAGAGAATTGATGGCTTTATGTGTAGATGTTTGGGAAAGTGATGCAAAAAATTTCCACTATCATGATGTAGGTTATATGCAGATTAGTCCAGAGTGCATGGAAGAAGATGTTGCCGAAATATATGCACAGCAAAAAAATATTGGATATGAATCAGAATTTATTCAAGGAGAAAAAGACTCTGCAAATTATATGAAAAAAATGTTTGGTGATTGGCAGGCAAAAGGTATCACCAGTGTTTTGCATGAAAAACGTGGAGGCTATGCAAATAATACATCTGCTATTTATGGTTTAGCAAATAAAGCTGAAGCTGAAGGAGTGAGAATTTTAACTGGAACAACTGTTAAAGGTTTTCAATACGGTTCTAATTCAAGTGCGGTTACTGGAGTTGAAACTGACAAAGGTTTAATAAAATGTGATCACGTAATTGTAGGCGCAGGCCCCTGGGCAAAATCGTTTTGGGATATGTTAGAACTTCCAAATGAAATAACTATCAAAGGGGCAGACGGTAAACTAAATACTAACATACCTATGTGGCACTATTGGATGCTTACAGAAGGTGTATTAAGAGTAGATCCTGATTTTTTAAAAACTGATAGCGGTGATATGCCTCCCGTTATACATGTGGATACAGATGCTCCTCTATACTCAGACACCGATAAAAGTTTAATAACAGATAAGTTATGGGGAATTTATTATAAACCAGATTTTCACTTTAATGGTATTCAAGGCGGGGCTTCGCCTTACAAAGTAGGTAAACCTGGAGGTGAGGGAATTAGCGTTGACCCTTATGGTCCTAAATCTGCTGACTTCGTCATTAGTGATGAGTTTGGTGATATGTGGACTTCAGCATTAGCTTTCTGCCATAAAAGATTTGAAGGTAAATCACATTTGTTTAAAAAAGGAGCAACAGGAGGATTGGGATGCTTTACACCTGATTCATTCCCAGTTTTTGATCAATTTAGAGAAAATGTTTATATGATTGCTGATTCTAATCATGGATATAAAATGATTGGAGTTGGTAAATTAGTTGCTGATGAAGTATTAGGTGAAAAATCTTCATTATTAGAACCGTTTCGTTTTTCAAGATACGAACAAGGAAAACTTCATCCAACATCAAATAGTCCTTTTCCGTGGAGTTAATATGTTGTTGAATGTTTTTAATATTAAAAAGGGGGGGAAAAAATGACAGATTTAGAAAATTTTGTAAACCAGTCAGGAAGAGATAAACTAGTCAAAGACGTTAGAAAAAAAATTGATGAACTTGGAATAACTTACATTTATTATCAGTTTGTTTCTGTAACAGGAAGAATTGTCGGTAAAGGTGTTCCAGCAGACCATTGGGAGTCTATGGCTGAAAAAGGTTTTCAGTTAGTTTATGGAGCGACAGCAAACTTATTTGTAGATAGACACGGTGACTATATTGGTTACGGACCTGAATCTTCTGAGCTTGTAGGAATACCAGAGCCTGACACATTTGTTCAACTTCCTTGGGATAAAAGAGTCGCAAGAGTATGGTGTACTTGTTTTAGGAATAGAGAAGAAGAAGAAAACCCAGGCGGTCATTTAACTTCTGATTGTCGAGGAAATTTAAAAATTTTCCAAGATCAATTTCAAGAAAAGTTTGGAATGAACATGCGAGCAGGCACTGAGCCTGAAATGATGTGGCTGACAAAAAAAGATAATGGTGAACCAACCGGTGACGGTTTTTCAAGACCATACTGCTACCACATTGATCAGTTTGAATCTTTAAGACCTGTTTATATGAAAGTTATAGATTATTGTCGAGCTATGGGTTTGGATGTAATTCAAGGAGACCATGAAGATGCTCCTGGACAATTAGAGTTAAACTTTATGTACGACGATGTTTTAAGAAATGCTGATAGATTAACTACTTATCGTCAGATTTGTGCGCAAGTTGCCAGAGAATTTAATTTGATTGCATGCTTTATGAGTAAGCCATTTATGGGTGTTTCTGCCAATGGCTGTCATACAAACGTATCTCTTTGGAAAGGTGGGGAACTTAAATCCACACCTATAGGAAATAATCCTCTTCCTGGAATGGATCAAGTTTTCACTCATATATCTGGTGGTGAAAATATGTTTATGCCAGATCCAAAAATTGATGCAGTTAAACCAGGACCTGTTGGGTTAAATAGTATCGCAGGTTTGCTTAAACATTTACCTGCATTAACTTGCCTTGGCTCACCAACAGTAAACTCTTATAGAAGATTATGGGATACTGGTTTTTGGGCTCCGGTATATGCCGATTGGGGATATCAAAATAGAACATGTAGTGTTCGTGTATCTGCGCCTGGACGAGTAGAATATCGATCTGTTGATTCATCTCACAATCCATATTTAATGGGTGCCGGAATTTTAAAAGCTTTTGAGGATGGACTGGATAATAAAATGGATCCAGGTGAGCCAGAGAAAAAAAATATCTATGATGCAATGAAAGCAGGTAAGGAAGTAGATAAACTTCCTCTAACTTTGGGTGAGGCTATTCAACGTTTGGATAGTGATGAAATTATTAAGTCGGCCTTACCTGAAGATATGCTTAGGGTATTTATGCATTATAAAAATGATGAGTGGGAAAAATTCTTGTCTGCAGTTACGCAGTGGGATGTTGATACTTATTTGGATGTACTTCCATAAATTATAAAAAAGAGAAGGATAATAATATGTGCGGAATTGCTGGACTAATACATAGGGGTAAATCGACAAACATTGGGGGAGAAATGCAAAAGATGCTACAATCCCTAAAACATCGAGGACCTGACTCAACGGGTTATGCTTTATATGGTAGCGGTAAATCTAAAGATTATATTTTAAGATTTAAAGTTGGTGAAAATGTAAAAGAAGGCAGTTCTGCTATTATGGAAGATGCTTCTGTTTATGATACTAGAAGAGATGAAGTAAATAAGCAAATACAAGAAATTGGAGCAAAGATAATTAAAGAAGAGCAAATAACTCCTTACTCCTTTAGATATGTAATAAAGTGTAAAGATGATTTGTTAGATTTAGCAAAAAAAATAGAGTCAGTAGAGATGACAGAAATATTATCTTTGGGTCAATCTTTGGAGCTCATTAAAGATATTGGTGATGCTCAAGTTGTTGCTGATCAATATAGTTTAAATAAGTTTAATGGAACTCATGGAATAGGTCATACTCGAATGGCTACTGAGTCAGGAGTTGATATTAGGTCTGCACATCCATATTGGGCATATCCATTTAGTGATGTTTCTGTTGTTCATAATGGTCAATTAACAAATTACTGGAATAATAGAAGATCTCTTGAACGAAAAGGTATGCGTTTTATGTCGGCTTGTGACTCAGAATTAATAGCCGTTTATCTTGCAAATAAAATTAGAGATGGCTATGACTTAGAAGATGCAATGCGCTCATCTTTATCTGATTTAGATGGCGTGTTTACCTACATGGTTGCCACTAAAGATAAGTTAGGAATGGCTAAAGATACTATGGCTGCAAAACCAATGGTTTTATATGAGAGTGATGAGTTAGTCGCTCTAGCTTCTGAAGAGGTGGCAATTAGAAGTTTGCTTCCTCATGAAATCGATACATATGATCCCTATGAAGGAGAGGTAAAAGTATGGCAAGCATAACAAAAAACGAACATAAATCTTATGGAATGGGACTCCATGATGAAGTATTAACTGGAAGAACACAACAAACTTTTTTTAACCCCGAAGAGGGTGA
>JADHQW010000034.1 GCA_016777705.1 Alphaproteobacteria bacterium
TAATTAACTGTTTTCTTTTATTGCCTTGTTAGTATTAAACAAGTTTTGTTTTATTGTACTGTTCTTGTTCATTTAATTTTCTTACTTTTTTCTTGTCTAGTGATTTGATTACCGGCACATTTACTATGAGATGTTTTTTACTTTCAATAGCATTGCCAATAAGCTTTATATCGGCGAACTTAACTCTAAAATCTGTTAATACTTTTACAAGAATATCGATTGTTTCGTCATATTGTTCCTCTGTTATTTTCAAACCAGCATGACCTTTTCTTAATCTTTCATCATCAAATTCGCTTTCTGGCTTACCCATTGCAAAACTAACAAATTGTATCTGGTGAAGTAATAATTTTTCCATGTCGACATTAATGAACATCTTCTTTGCCCACATACGGCTTAGTAAAATTTTATAAAATTTTTCTAGTATTAATTTAATAGTAGTAACACCACCATACTTATCAAATAAATTTTTTTTCACTATAACATCACCAATATTCATATTTAAATAATACCTTATAACTTAAAAAAAGATAATAATGAAAGTTTATGAATGCAGAGTTTTTATCTATATGAATAGGTATATTTAAAATTTAATTCCAAAATTAAAAATACAAAGATAAATCAAATTGATTATTCATGTTACTTATTATAAAATATAAAAATGATTGATCCATTTGGTGGCATTAAAGGAAAAGAATTAACGAACACCTCTGGTTTTTTTGTTGATAAAGAAGAAGCAATAAAAGAGGTTAATGTTTCAATTGATATTCTAGAAAATAAAAATATTAAAAAGCCTACTTTTCTTGAAACATTAAGATCAAAAAAATCAAAAAATACAGAAATTCATAATAATGTATGGGATTATGTTCCAAATACAAATAATGAGTATGTCAATATACATATATTTTGGAGCAAAAAAGTAGTTAGGAGTAAAAACGGTGTTCCAATAAGAGCCCTAAAAGTTGCATTAGTAGGTTTAAAAGCTTTTTACAGACAAATTAATACTCTTAAACCTGATTTACAACATCCAGACATATTAGAATGTTACAAATTAAGTTTAGAAAACTATCAAAATTTACCCCCAATTGAGTCTTTTATTTCTTCAGAAAAACAGGATCTTTTATTAGATCCCTTTGCTGGTGTTACTGGAGTAGATATATATAAGAAATATAATGATTTAAAAAAAGATAAAGATTTAACTTTAGAAGAAGTTAAATATTCAATAAATTTTATTGATCAACTTGAACTTCCTAAATCAAAAAGAGATAAGAAATTTATTACTAAAAAACCTAAGTTTGTTACTTTTACATTTCCTACCTCAGAAAGTTATTTAAACGTACATCTTTGGTGGGCTGGCCAAATTATACAAACAAGAAAAAATATAGAAATTGGAAGAACAAGATTAGCTTTAGCTTCAATTTCTAAATTTATTGAAAATATTGATGTTGAAACTCCTGACTTAGAAATTGAAGAAATAAAAGAAATGTATGAAATTACTAAAATCAAACATGAACCAGGAAAATTAAAAACTTCAAGAATAGAATTAAAGCCAATATCTAAAGGTGGATTAAGTTATTGGTCTACTAAAACACACCGCTGGATTACTGGTAAATATGATGCAAAAAATAAAATTTTTAATCCACCTAAACAAAATTTATAAAACATTGAAAATCTAATAGATATTTATAGAAATTAACTTTCATGTTATAAATTTTTTATAAGAAAGATATAAAAATAATAATGATTGAAATTTATAAAAAATTTTTTTTTTGATAAGTTTAACAATAGTTTTTCTTCTGATTATTTATTCTATATGATTTTCTTATGAACACTAACCTTCCTTGTCCATATTGTAGTAGCCCAAAAGGATTTATCTATATCCAATCACATTATCAATGTTTAACTTGTAAGAGAGTTGTGGATGATTGTTGTGGTGGTGAAATAATTCAATGTAAAGTCTCAGCCAAAGATGATAAAACTGCCCAAAAGTAAACAAACCTATGTCTCTAGATTATTATTTTGCTTGTAATTTACTTCCCGCTTTGAAAAATATTGGGTACAGTAAAGCAATGATTAAAATATTATGTTTTTTATTAACTTTTTTAATATTTCCAACAATGAGTAATTCAAGCACAAAAATAAATTTAGAACATTATATCAATTCATTTTCATGGAACAAAAGAATAGTTCTTTTTATTTCAAAAGAAAAATATATTCATTTTATTAATGAAACTGATATTTTTTTTAAAAAAAATAGTTGTGAAAATAAAGCTCGAAACCTTAAATATATTAGAATAGTAGGCAATGAAATTAATAAATATGTTA
The DNA here is from genome assembly GCA_016777705.1 of Alphaproteobacteria bacterium. GTDB lineage: Bacteria > Pseudomonadota > Alphaproteobacteria > Puniceispirillales > Marisalimonadaceae > Marisalimonas. The sequence continues at coordinate 2,323 of JADHQW010000034.1, forward strand.
TTCCAAATAAATATAAAAACAAATATGGAATTTGGTTAATTGGTTATGATGGGCAAGTCAAATCATATTCAACAGATGTCTCATTATTAAAAGAGATTCATAATATGGTAGATACAATGCCAATAAGGAAAAGAGAGGCGACTAAAGAAAATGACAAATGTAAATAAAAATCATATCAATTTGAGGTTAAATGTATTTCAAAAATAATCATAAATGTGAAAACTGCAAACTTCCCTTTGATATTGTCTGGAATTGTAAGATAACAAGTGAGGATAAAGATTGGGTTTTACTTTGTTATAACTGTGTCAGATATTACAAACATTTAAATCGTTGGAGATTTAAAACACAACTTCAAAATATTAAAAGGTTCATATGGTGCAGATTAAATACAGCTAAAATCAAACTGCCTTTATATGAAATTAACTAATCCAATTTAATATAGTTGGAAAAATTAAGAAAATTCTACGCTGACTCATTTGTAAAATAATTTAACTATTTTCTTATTTGTTGCTTATTTATTTTTTCTTATCCAAATAGTGAGTTTACCAAAACACAACCAATTAAAAACAAAAATTAATGATAGTAATCCTAAATTAATTAAAAATATTTTTAATAAACCTTCACTATAAAATTTACTATATATTGATGAATTCCTATTTAACATAATTATAGACAAACCGATTACTATCGTAAATATTCCAAAACATAATACTCTACTTAATCTAAATAAAAAAATCTTCATCTTAAAATCTTAACTAAGATCAAATAAAAAAGAAACAGTATCTAAACTAAATATTAAAATAGTTTTGAAACAAAGTTATATAAGTTGAGCCATTCTCGTAACTTATAAAAAGTTTATTTTATTTATTAAAGATGGATTGTTATTTGAAGGGTTGTTGACCTCCTTGCTAACACAATGAAATTTAATGTCATTATTGGCATTACTATTAAGTATGTTTTCACCTTCAAGGTAATCACATATCTCATTATCTTCTAACAACAAAGGTTGACGATGATGAATATGACTAATTTTATCTGTAGAATTGCGAGTTAATATAAGGCATCCAATATTGTTGTATAAGCCTGCAAAATTATTTGATGAACAATAATGGTAATAAGGTATTTTTTCTTTTTCTTTTCTTTGCCATTCATACCAACCATTTTGGAAAATAATACATCTTTTAGCATTCTTAAACGATGGTTTGTCATTCATTGTCTCAGAACGACAATTAATAAGATTCATATCTTTTTTCCAGGATGGAGAATATGACCATTTCATTAACTTTGCGTCATTTTTAGTTTTAACAGGGACTAATTGAGATGGAGTAACATTATAAGAAGTCTCATATTTAAGACCAAAAGCATTTTTAGTAGAAACAACAAATCGACCACACATAACAATGCACAGACCTCATAATATTAATCTTTTTGTTACATATATAATATCATCAATATTTTAACGCATTCGTCATCATTCATGCTCTCCTCCTTTATCATTAGGATCTAATTCTATTCTTTTTCCTTCATAATAAATGGCACGACTTCGACTTGGGGTATAATAACCACCAAAAATACTTGGTTTTCTTTTTGCAGTTTCAAAGGTAGCAACTGTGATTGCTATCGCCCCTAAAATAAAAATATGAGCAATAGTTGTTATTCCAAAGATCCACATACTGCTAAAATACATTGAAAACACAATACACCACATCCACGCTAAAATTTGCATAATCATGTGTCTGGTATTAGTATCTGGTATATTCTTTAATGGATTTTTATTATGGTTCATAATAAAATTCCAATTATCAACAATTGTTTTTTTCACATTTTCTCCTTTGCTATCAAGCAAAAAAATTAAATATTATTGTAGAAAGTATTTGGAAAAATTATTAAACAAGTAGGTCTTAATTTTTGAAAAGTTCCAAATTAAAATAAAAGTAATTAAAGCAAATATAAACATTGGTAAAAAATTAGATATAGAGCATACACACATAATATAATTCTAATTAATTTCAGTATAGTTTCAAGGTAAATTCTATATATTTCAAAAATAGAGAAGAGGTAGTTGATATCGCAATAAAGCCTAATGGTTTTAATCTAGAGGTTTAGAATAATTTTCATAAAACTTAGAGGATAACTTAAAACTATTTAATAAAAATTTATAAAAGTGTGTCTCATTTGTTATAGAGCATATTAATTATAGTTAGATTCAAAATCATATATAGATGCTCTTACATCTTGAAAATACCTTAGAAAACAAACTTAACAAAATGAAAGAAAAAATTGATGTCATTTTTAAAAGATAAAGATTCTAATCACCAAATAATAACTTGTTACTTTTGTTTTGAAACTTTTGAGATAGATTTAGGTATAGATGAAACATTCAGTGGTAAAAATACTGAAATATTTGACTGTGAAATTTGTTGTAATCCTAATAAAGTAGATGCTGATATTTATGATGGAGAAGTCAGTTCATTAATCGTTAGTGATGGCAATGAGTAAGCACTTTTATTTATTTCATTTCATAAACAATTTACTAGAAGTAGGGTTTTAAATTTTAGCAGATTTGGATATTATTAATGAACTATAATATAGGTGTTCTTATAAGCGGTGATGGCTCTAACTTAAATGCAATAATTAACAATGGCATTAATGTAAAATTTGTTGTTTCAAACAATCAGAATGCTCGTGGTTTATTGATTGCCAAAAAAAATAATATTCCAGTATATACTTTTAAAAACTTATTAATTTTAGAAGAAGAGGTTTCTAAATTAATTTTACATTACAATACTGAACTTTTGGTCCTTGCTGGATTTATGAAAATCTTAAGTAGAAAATTTATTCATTCCTTACCTCATAATAGCATAATAAACTTACATCCATCATTATTACCTGCTTTTCAAGGTAAAAATGCTATAATACAGGCCCTAGATTACGGTGTTAAATACACTGGTATAACTATACACTATGTTGATGAAGGTATTGATACTGGAATGATCATAGATCAGAAAATTTTATCAATAAATAAAGATGACACTTATAATACACTTCAAGCTCGTATAAAAATCATAGAACATAATCTATATCCACTTACTATTAAAAGACTACTTGATAAGAAAAGAAATTAAAAAATATTATTAATGAGTGTTTTTTTGAATATAATTACAATGTGATAAAAAATATTAAGGACATAAAATTGTGAAAGATAATGAAATTGATAATGTGCACCCTGTAAGAAACTTTATAGACAAAAAAACTAAGAATACCTTTAAGCCATGGTTTCACGATAAAAACGACGACCCCAATAATAATTCAGAGGCTAAAAAGGCAATAATAAAGATAATAAAAATAATTGGGTTTTATGCTTTATTAGCATTTGTGATAAGTTATTTTATTTAACAGATTTGAAGTAGTTGAAAATTATTTTCTAATCACCACGTAAATATAATACTAACCAAACATAATCATTATCTGGGCTTATGACTTCTTAATCATGATCGTATATCTAATTATTTTTCTAATTCTCTCTACCGCTCCAGTTATCTGGTTAAACTACGTTTTTCATAAAAACGATCAAATATTAATTAATATGCCTTTTACTGGATTAGAGTTTGGTAAACTTATTCTAAAAGATTACGGACTTACTGAAGTTAAAATAGAAAAATCTCTATCTGTTGACCATTATGATCTTTTAGAAAAAAAAGTAAAAGTCAAACAAGATCGACTTTCAAAAAAGAGCCTAACAGCCATATCAATAGTATGCCATGAAATTGGACACGCAATACAGCATAAAGAAAAGTACAAGGCACTTGAGCAACGAACATCTTTAGTTAGAAACACTGCTTGGATTTCTCAAATTGGAAGTAGTATATTGTTAATTGGGATACCTACAATTTTAGCTACAGGGTACTATCCATTAATTAAAGTATGCTTACTTTTGGCGTTACTATCTTTGTTAATTGGAATTATAGTTCATTTAATAACTTTGGAAGTAGAGTTAGACGCAAGCTTTAACAAAGCTCTTCCTATATTAATTGAAAAGGTTCCACCTGAATATCATGATTCATGCAAATCAATTTTGAGAGCTGCGGCATTTACTTATGTTATAGGAGTAGTTAGAAACTTTGTTTCTTTAAGATTTATTTGGCTGATGTTATCAAGAGTAAGATAAAATAAGAATATGAAAAAGAAACTACAAAAATACATCATTACACTAATAGTAGATAATAGAGAGTGGAACAGTCAACCAATTGAAGGAAATATAGGTGATCTTCAAAATATAATTGATCAAGCTTTTGAACAACATAGGATCTCAAGGTTTTTTACAATAAGGCCTAAAAATGTTGAATTTAAAAGAGCCACTTTACTAAAATAAAATTGAGTATTAAAAATATTTTTTAGAAATTATTATTGTACAAATTCAATGCTTTTTATATTTAGATCTGCCTTATGATCTCTTCCAAATGCTACTATTCCTATTGAGGTTATTTTCTCTGGAATTATATCTTTGGATATAAAAAAACTTGATCTTTTGAAATCTGCAATTGGTAAATTATAAGTTTGAAAATTTTTTTGAACCTTGAAACCTAACTGGTAATATTGCCAGGGCAAAAGAGTTCCTTTTGTTCTTAAATGTAAAAAATATTCTTGGTTATTTCCACTTGTATTTATTTTTATAGATTGAGCATTTTTTAAATTAACATCGGTTAATGATCTTCTTATTTGGATAAAACCACCATTATTTTTTGTGGAAACATTTCCTGAAATATAAGCTTGATTTTCATTATTTAATTTTGAGTAACTTACTTCTCCTGTAGATACTCCACCCATAACTTGATCTGAAATGAATTTCCATTTTTTTGGATTTTGAAAATCATCTTTAAAAATAATATCACCTAAAGATTGAGACATCATAAGACATAAAAAAACAATAACTTTAAAAATATACATAATAATCAGTAAAAAAAATCTATGGCTAATGAAATACTTAATAAATTTATACTATATAATTTAGCATAATGTAAACATACTAGAAGTATCTATTATTGCTTGAGATGTTTTATTTAAAATATATAGTTGAGTCATTATCAACTACGTTTTTGGTCTAAATCATGAAAAAACAATTACTAGGATGGACTATTGTTGGAGTTTCCATACTGTGGGGTATATTAAGGGCTGCAGATCTAGCAGAACCTAATTTTGTTTTAAATTTTTTAGCAATTGGTGGTTTTTGCTTTGGTATTTATCTTACAAAAGATCCTTCTTCCGAAGAACAATGACTTAAGTATCTAAGTTAAAATTAACTTAAAAAGATTTGTAATTTATTTTTTAATATTTCAAGTAATTAAAAAAAATAAAATTTGAGGAAGAATTAAATGAAAAGAACATATCCAAATGAAATTGAACATACTGAGTGGATGAGAAGACAAAATTATTTTTTAGAAGAGCAAAATAAAACTCTAAAGAAAAAATTACTTGAATCAGAAGAATATATTAATATTCTAGTTGAAAAATTAAAAAGCTTTGAAAAAGGTAAAATTTAGTTAGCTTGATTAAATAAAAAATTTGGAGAGTTTGATGACTATTGAAATAATTGTATTACTAACATTGTTACTAATCTTAATGCAGATCTTTATTCCAGTAACCATTGATTTATTAATTACAAAGAAGTTAAATTTTTTATATTTATTTTCTTCTAGAGATGATGTAGCTGAAAGTTCATTGTTTTTTGATAGATCTCAAAGAGCTTTAAAAAATTTATTTCAAACACTTCCAATTTTTATTACTTTAGCTCTTTTATCAATAATCAAAGATATAGATATTTCATTCCTAGCTACATTATGGCTGGCTATGCGTTTTATTTATGTTCCTATTTACATCCTTGGTATTGATTACGTAAGGACTATAGTGTGGGCAGTCTCACTAATTTGCTTGATTATGATGGGTATCAGCTTCTTATAAAATATACTATAAATTATCTACAAAACTATTCATTAGAATCTATTACTATTTCTCCGGTATAAACCACCTCTTTTGGTGATAGAGAATTTGGAATAGAATTATGCTTTGATAGATAAGAACGCACGTCTTTAACGTGCTTTTCATTGTCATACCGCCAAATACTAGTAACTTGATTTTTTAAAGATTGATTTTGAATCATAGTGAAATTAATTTTAAAACCATCTTTCTTAGAGGTTTCGTCAATTTTCTGTGCCATTGCAATAAACATTTCTGCATGTTGTTCATTTTGAAATGTACGAACTGTAATACGAATAATTGACATAAAATAATTCCTTTATTTTTTTAATTATAATACTATTTCATCATCTATTTCTAAAATCAATTACATTAATATTATACTTCTACACATTTAGCACTTTATAACTTGTCCTATTTATGAAATGTTTTAAATCTAAAAAAGTTGTAATGAGGTGAAATTGGCTAAAGCAATTATATTAAAAGAATACGGAAAATCAGAAGTTTTAAAATTAGAAGATATTAAAGTTCAAAAACCACAAGAAAATGAAATATCAATAAAACAGACTGCAATTGGCGTTCATTTTCATGATGTTTATGTTAGATCAGGACTTTATAAAACTCTAAGTTTGCCTGGTATTCCTGGCTTAGAAGCGGCAGGTATTGTTGAAGAAGTTGGTAAAAAAGTAACTAATTTTAAACCAGGTGACAAAGTTGGATATATTACTAAAAACTATGGGGCATACACAAGTCATAGAAACTTAGATCATAAAATTGCAATAAAAATACCTAAAAATATTTCAGCTGAGTTAATAGCAACAAACTTTTCTAGAGCTATAACAGTTCAAATGCTTATGGAAGAGGTAACTAATGTAAAGGCAAATGACATCATCTTAATTACCGCTGTAACAGGCGGTGTAGGCAAAATTTTTTCTCAATGGGCTAAGTCTATTGGCGCCTTAGTCATTGGAAGTGTCAGTTCAAAAGAAAAAGCACTTTTAGCAAAATCATATGGTTGTGATTATACTTTAATTTATGACCAGCCAGATTTCATCTCTCAAATAATGGATATTACTGATGGAAAGGGTGTTGATAAAGTTTTTGATTCTGTTGGGAAGGATACTTTTGAAAACTCCATAAAAAGCATTCGTGCTTGTGGCCATTTGGTAAATTTTGGACAATCTTCTGGTCCAGTTGAGCCATTATTAATGTCAACTCTAGCGAGTAAATCTTTAACTGTTTCAAGACCAATTCTTTTTGATTATATTTCAAATTCAACTATTTATAAAAAAATGACAGATTCTGTTTTTAATGCTTTTGAAAATAATAAAATTATTATTCCAAAGTTAAGATCCTACAAACTTGAAGATGCTAATTTAGCTCATGACTTGTTAGAATCAAGACAAGGCGGAGGAAGTATATTTCTTAAACCATAAAATATATTATGTTAAATTATTTTTAATAGGAATTATCATATGAACGATGAAATTTTTTGGAAATACCCTGACGCAATTGTTAGCTGTGAATGGCTTAACAAAAATTTAAATAATCCAGATATAAGAATTTATGATTGCACTACTTATCTTCATTATAGAGATGAAGACCCATCACTTCCCTATATAGTTGAAAGTGGGAGAGAAAAATATGACTTAAGTCATATTCCAAATTCAATTTTTTTGGACCTTCAACACCAATTATCTGATCAAGAAAGCCCTTATAGATTTACATTACCTAGTCTAGATATACTTGCAGACAGTTTCGAAAAATTAGGCGTGGGTGACCCTTTTCATATCATATTATATTCTAGAAATGGATCTCAATGGTCTGCTAGGTTATGGTGGATGCTACGTGCAGTCGGGTTTGATAAGGTCAGTATACTAGATGGAGGATTTAATGAATGGGAAAGATTGGGTTTTATTACTTCAAATATAAATTTTTCATTTTCTGCATCTAATTTAACATTTCTACCTAGAGATGATATTTTTGTTAACAAAGACATGGTAAAAGACGCTATAAATGATAATGGCACTAAAATTTTGAATTCATTAACTTCAGATATTCATTCTGGAAACAACCCTAGATATGGAAGACGTGGAAGAATACCAAATAGTTTAAATATTCCTTTTCATGAATTACTAGATTCTAAAAGTGGGAAATTTAAAAATATCAAAGAATTGTCCAAATTATTTTTTGATAAAAATATATTTAAAAATCATAAAGTTCTTAATTACTGCGGGGGAGGAATTGCCGCATCTTTAGAGGCTTTTGTTTTATATCAATTAGGTTTTGAAGATATAATGATTTATGATAACTCTTTAAGTGAATGGGCAATAGATGAAAATTTACCAATTGAAAAAGATTAAAAATTCTAAAAAATGAATTTAAAATTTATAATAAAATAATGCTTAAATGTTCTTTTATTGAAGGTCCAATTTTACATAGATTAAAATATGGAAAAGGTCGAGGTCAGAATTTAGCAAAAGCAGTTGGGTTCAAATTTAATAAAAATAGAACCATTATAGATGCAACTGCTGGGTTAGGATATGATGCTTTTATCCTTGCTTCACTTGGGGCAAATGTAACATTAATTGAACGTTCAGAAAAAATATATGATCTTCTGAAAGCTGCTATTTCAGAAGCAAAATTATATGGTGGAGAAATAAGTAAAATAGTAAATAGGATGAATTTATTATTTGGAGATTCTAAAGATATTCTTCCTAATATTGCGCCTGAGGTTATATTAATTGACACTATGTATAAAGACAGAAAAAAATCAGCTTTAGTTAAAAATGATATGAGATTAGTAAGAGAGGTTGTAGGCTCAGATTCAGATCACGTTGAGTTGATTAATGTAGCATTAAATAATGCTTCAAAAAGAGTTGTTATTAAACAACCAAGATATGCAGAGACTTTAGATAACATTAAAGGTTGCTCCCATCAAATTTTAGGCAAAACAATAAGATATGATGTTTATGTAACAATATAACCTTTAACAAAATATTATTGCTGACGTATTATATGTATGGCTTTAATTACACTTAAAATATTAGTTATCATTTATTTGACTATGAGTATTATGACTGACTTTTCAGCTTATGCCACTTGTACTGAAACTGATAATTGTGGATCTGATAGTGGCGCAGGTGGTGGGGATGTTTTTCCTGACATAACAACAGGGCAAGCAAATTTTAATACTGCTTATGGCTATCACGCAATGGGAACAGAAATTACAACTGGAGACGCCAATACTATTGTAGGTTATGAAGCAGGAAGATTGATTAATACAGGAAGTTATAATACAGCTGTAGGATCAGACAGTCTTGTTGCGCTTACTGATGGAAATAATAATACAGCAATTGGCTACAAAGCTGGCGCTACTAATGTAACGGGTTCTGGAAATGTATTTGTTGGTTATGAAGCTGGACCTGCATCCGGCAATGTTTCTAATAAACTATATATTAATAACAGCAAAACTAACACACCATTAATTTATGGTGACTTTTCTAGTAATACCGTTTCAATTAATGATAATTTGGTAATAACTGGTTCATTCTCTGACGGCAACTATACATTTGATACAAATGGAAATGTCTCAGGCCTAGGCACTATAAATTCTGCTAACATTACAAGCACAGGTGATATTACTGCTAATGGTTCTTTGATAATTGGTAACGCAAATATTGTAGAAAGTGAATTAGAGACAATTGATGACGTGACCCCTGGGACTGTTACTGCCGGAAAAGCTGTAATAGTCGATGGAACTAGTAATATTAGCGGTTTCAACACACTAACTGCCAATACTATTCAAGCTAATACATTTGTAGACAGTAACGGTGAAGGATTTTTATACAAAGACACAGCCAATGACATAGTTCATATTGGAACTAATTCTATGCTTTTTTACGATTCGTCTACATATGGAAAAGATATAATGGCTTCGTCAACAGGTCATGTGCAAATTGGAAAAAATGCCACAGATACAACAACCATTATGGGAGACCTTATAATACAAGAGCCTACTGATGCCAACCATGCCGCGACAAGAAGATACGCAGATAGAGTAAGTCTTATGGCAACTGCGCTTGACACAAGATTACCATTATATGGCAACAAGCATTCTCTTAACTTGAGTAGCGCATCTACTAATAATGAATTTGCTTTTGGATTAAACTTTGTGGGAATTTATGATGGATTTCATTTGCCAATGGATTTTTCTTTAGGCAGCGCTGTTTCTGGAGATTATAGTATGGGAAAATTTTCGTTAGGTATGTCATGGTAAAAAAATTTAGCATATTATTATTAATGTTTTTTATTTCAACTAAAACAAATGCAGCTTCAAATAATCTGTTTTTTACTACAGCTCAATTTATGACTTATTGTAAGAGTGAAAATTTGTACGAACAAGGCATTTGTGATGGCTACATAATAGCTGTAAACGATGTCATTTATAGTTTAAAAAAAGAAAACACAAATATATGTATTCCTGAGAATATATCTATTAAAAATATTAGATTATCTATTATTAATTTTATTATTGATAACGCTCAACTCATGAGCTTTGAAGCTAATAAAGTAGTAGGTAAATTTTTTGTAAGCAACTTTAAATGTAAAAATTAACTTATATACTTTTTATTTCTTTAGAAATAAAATTAATTATTTCATTAGATTCATATATCCATTTAACTTGATTTTTTTTTGATCCCACCCTTAAACAAGGAACTTTAAGCATTCCACCATTTTGGGTTAAATCCTTTTTATGAAACTCATCTTTAGCATCAATAAATTCAATGTTAATAGATTCCTTTCTTAAGAAACGTCTGACTTTTACACAAAATGGACAAGCATAATATTGGTATAATTTATAACGATTTGTAATTGTATTTACTAAATCTTGAGACGTTTTATCCCTCAATATTGGTTTAGGAGAAAACATAAAATCTAAAAGAATAATTAACCTTCCTAATATCCACCTTATAACCTTCATATAAAATCCTACTTATGTAATTAGTTGATTTACGTATATAATCTTATTTTGTTAAATATATTGGGATATAAGACGTAAGTAAATATAGTAATTAATTTGAGGGCATAAGAATGGTCAGAGTAATACAATCAATAATTTTTATACTTTTATTATCCAGTTGCCATCAAGGATCTTCTTACATGTCAAGATATGGTCAAAGCATTGTATTAAATCCTAGTGAGACACAAAGTATCTCAGGTAATACTGAAACTATATCAGATCAGAAACTAACAAGTTTAATTAAACCCAATACAGAACCTAACAAAATTAAAACATTTGACCAAAACACCTTTAAAAATATAAATTTTTCTTCAACTAAATTTCTTAAGGGAAATGCAGATTGTATTAGTATTATTAGAGTAAAAGTAGGTGGCAGTCTGAGTTATGACGAGCTTATGTATGAACTTAAAAAAAGAGCACAAACTATGGGCGGCAATGCTATTGGTATCCAAGATTTAAATGAAAACAAAGAAATTGCATATACTAATCATAGAACTAAAAAGAAAAATAGTCATGATGTAATTAATACACTTATTAAAGAGACTAATCTTTTATCAAGTGTAACTGCTGATATATTTAAGTGTAGTTCAACAATTTAATTAATAAGTTGTTTAATAAAACAATAGAATTAAAATAAAATCATGAAATTTTTTATATTAATT